>NZ_JBSFDA010000038.1:0-72509 GCF_053593675.1 Streptomyces sp. NPDC002156
GGGGTGGGTGCAGGTGTCGGCCGGAACGGTCCTTCATCGGCCGACACCCGCACCCCCTCTCTTCCCTCCCGGGTCGGCTGAGCGCGGAAACGGTTCAGTGGTCGTGAGTGCCGGCGACCGTCCGGCTCAGCAACTCACCACCGCATCCGCCCAGTCCGCGTGGTCCGAGTCGATCCCGTCGCCGCCGTCGGTCACGACCAGGCGGATCGTGCGGGCGCCCGTCACGTCCGCCGAGAGGTGTTCGGCGGGCATGGCGTTGGTGAGGACGCCGGTGGAGGCGACCTTCGTACCGTCCGCCCAGATCTCGAAGGCGACGGTGCCATTGGCGCCCTTCTCGTCGTCGACGCCCACGTCCGCGGTGACCGTCTCGCAGGTCGTTCCCGTGTAGAACTCGACGGCGCTTGCCGCGTGGACGCCGAGTCCCTTGGCGTACACCGCACCGCCGACGGTGATCGGGTGTCCGTCGCCCGCCGCGCTCTCCCCGTTGCTGGTGTTCCGTTCGACGGGGCCGTACCCGTTGGTCGCCGACAGCCACGGCAGGTCGCCGAGAGATGAGATGCCAGCGGGCGGCGCCACCACCACGGACGCGGTCAGCGGCAGCGCGCTGTCGACGCGTGCGCCGGCCGGTGACCGGTAACTCGCCCTGAGCGCAAGGTCGTACGAGCCTGGGGGTGTCCCCTGTGCAGGTGTGAGCGTCCACCTTGTGCGCAGGGACGCGCCGGGTCGTACGACGGGGGCGTTGGTCGGGGACTTCGCGCGAACTGTCCATCCCTCGGGGGCTGTCAGGGCCACCGAGACACGGGTGGCCGGGGTGCGGCCCAGGTCGGTGAGCGTCGTCGTGAGGGTGGTCGGGGTGCCCGCCTCGACCAACAGGGCGTTGTCGAGGGCGAGTTCGACGGAGGGCGGGTACTGGGACCAGCGCCGGTCGGTGGCCACCCGTACGAGGACCGTGCCGTGTGCCGGGACCGTCGCCGAGACGGTGCCCGCGGTGTTGTACGTGCGGTGCTGCCACAGGTCGCGCAGGGTGTACGCGTCGGCGGCGGGCAGGCCGACGGCCGCCGCGGTCGTCGCGATCCGCTTGGCGCTGCCGGTCTCGTTGAAGAGGGCCACCGTGCGGCTGCCGTCCGCCATCTCCTTGGCGACGACCCAGCCGCCGCCCTCGGACGAGACGACCGTGCCCTGTCGGCCGAGCGGGTCCTGGTCGACGGCGACGACCTCGCGGTTGCCCAGGATGTCGAAGGTCTCGTCGGACGCGGACCGCAGGTCGGAGCCGATGAGGAGGGGTGCGGCCATGATCGCCCACATCGAGAAGTGGGAGCGGTACTCGGTGTCCGTCATGCCGCCGTTGCCGACCTCCAGCATGTCCGGGTCGTTCCAGTGGCCGGGACCGGCGTACCGGTCGAGCGGCAGGTTCCTCTTGAGGATCGACAGCATCGAACCCCAGGTGTCGCTGATGTCCCCGGTCGTACGCCACAGCTGGCCGACGTCCGCAGCCCACTCCCAGGGCTTGTTCTGGCCCCACTCGCAGATGCTGTAGACGATGGGCCGGCCGGTCGCCAGGAGCGCGTCGCGCATGGTCGTGTAGCGCAGCTTGGCGTCCACACCCTGGTTGTTGCAGTTGTCGTACTTGAGGTAGTCGACGCCCCAGTCGGCGAACTGCTGGGCGTCGCTGTACTCATGGCCCAGCGCCCCCGGGAACCCGGCGCTGTTGCACGTCTTCGTGCCCGCGCTGGTGTAGATGCCGAGCTTGAGCCCCTTGGCGTGCACGTAGTCGGCGACCGCCTTGATCCCGTTGGGGAATCGGACGGGGTCGGGCACGAGCTTCCCGTCGGCGTCGCGCTGCGGCAGGGCCCAGCAGTCGTCGAGGTTGACGTACTCGTAGCCGACGTCCTTGAGGCCCTTCGCCACGAAGATGTCCGCGATCCCCTTGACCATGGCCTCGTTGAACTCCGCCCGGCAGTGCGTGGAGTTCCAGTTGTTGAAGCCCATCGGAGGGGTGAGTGCCAGGCCGGCGGTCGGAGCGGGAAGGGCGGGCGTGGCTTCCGGGGGAGCGGCCAGTGCCGGGGCGGTGAACCCGGCGGTGAACAGCAGAGTCGTCGCGGCTAATGCTCCGATCACTCTGTGACGGGTTGTGCGGGTGTGAAGGTGACGCATCATTACGTTCCTCCGTACTCGCGAGATATGGGATGACGTCATGTCCGCGTCATCGGTGTGCGTTCACGGTAGGCCGTATACCGGCGGGCAGCCAGACCTCCGATGTCCGGGGGGCTCGGCAGGAGTCGGGCTGGAGCCGGACCGGGGTCGGACCGGAGCCGGAGTCGATCAGGGCGTGACCCCGGCCCCGGTTCCGCAGTTGATCCGGGCATGAAGAAGCGCAGCATGCTCGCCATCGCCTCCCTCGCCACCGGGTTCGTCGTCGCGGCGATCACCCCGTCCCACGGTCTCGGGGCCGACGCCCTGGGTGATCTGAACGTGGACGACACGCTCAGTGCCCTCGACCACACCGTCGCCAGCGACAGCCTGGCCGTGGACGACGACGCGCTGGGAGGCGACAGCACCACTGGCTGACGTGCCGTAAGTGGTGAAAGTGGCGCCGGTGTCCCGTGAGACGGGGCACCGGCGTCACTGTGTCGGCGGCCTCAACGTGATCTGGTTTCCGTGGCAGGGTGGAGCGGGCAAGCCTCAGGGGTCCAACAGAAGAGGGGGAAACGTGATCGTCTGGGTCAACGGCGCGTTCGGTGCGGGGAAGACCACCACCGCACGAGAACTGATCGAACTGATCCCGAACAGCACGCTCTTCGACCCCGAGGTCATCGGTGGGGCACTCGCACATCTGCTGCCGCCCAAGCGCCTCGCCGAGGTCGGCGACTTCCAGGACCTGCCGATCTGGCGGCGGCTCGTCGTGGACACCGCGGCCGCCATGCTCGCCGAGCTGGGTGGCACCCTCGTGGTGCCCATGACGCTGCTGCGACAGGAGTACCGCGACGAGATCTTCGGCGGTCTCGCCGCTCGCCGGATCACGGTCCGGCATGTGCTCCTCGCCCCGGCGGAAACGATCCTGCGCGAGCGAATAGCCACCCGGGAGGTCCCACCGGACCTCCCCGACGGGGAGATACGGGTACGGCAGTGGTCGTACGACCAGATAGAGCCGTACCGGACGGCGCTCGCCTCCTGGCTCACCGCCGACGCCCACCCGGTCGACACCAGCGCCCTCACTCCGTACGAGACGGCCGTGCGGATCGCCGAAGCCGTCAGCGCCGGAACAGCGCCGGTGTGCGACATCGTGCAGACCCCGGAACCCACCGGCGAGACGGTGGCCTCCGGGGTCCTGCTGTTCGACGAGCAGGACCGGGTGCTGCTCGTCGACCCCACCTACAAGGCGGGCTGGGAGTTCCCCGGCGGGGTCGTCGAACGGGGCGAGGCTCCCGCGCGCGCGGGCATCCGCGAGGTCGCCGAGGAGACCGGCATCCACCTCACCGACGTACCCCGTCTCCTCGTCATCGACTGGGAGCCGCCCGCGCCGCCCGGCTACGGCGGACTGCGCCTCCTCTTCGACGGCGGGCGCCTCGACAGCGCCGAGGCCGGCCGGCTGCTGCTCCCCGGCCCCGAACTGCGCGACTGGCGCTTCGTCACCGAGGAGGAGGCCGCCGGCCTGCTCCCGCCGGTCCGCTACGAGCGCCTGCGCGGGGCGCTGCGGGCGCGCGAGCGGGGCGCCGCGCTCTATCTGGAGGCGGGGGTGGCGGTGGGGGAGGTCGAGGTGGAGTAGGCCCGGGGCCGGTCGACGCAGGTGAGCGGGGTCCGGCCCGCCGGCCAGCCCCCGGCCCTGCCGTCC
This sequence comes from Streptomyces sp. NPDC002156, assembly GCF_053593675.1. Taxonomy (NCBI): domain Bacteria; kingdom Bacillati; phylum Actinomycetota; class Actinomycetes; order Kitasatosporales; family Streptomycetaceae; genus Streptomyces; species Streptomyces sp. NPDC002156. Next base: position 3,833 of record NZ_JBSFDA010000038.1, read on the forward strand.
GGATCACGGCGACCGCAGCCACGGCGCCGTACGCCTGCCGGTGTGCGGGGAGGCGCCCCTGGCCAGGGGCGCGACCCGCCGGGTGGCTGCGGGCGCCGGTTCTTGCGGGTGGCTCAGGATGCCGCGTAGCTCTGGAGGAACAGGGCCTCTGTTACCGACAGGCGTTCCAGTTCTTCCGGGGAGACGCTTTCGTTCACCGCGTGGATCTGGGCCTCCGGCTCGCTCAGGCCGATCAGGAGGATCTCCGCCTGGGGGTAGAGCGAGGCGAGTGTGTTGCAGAGGGGGATCGAGCCGCCCTGGCCCGCGTACTGCATCTCCTGACCCGGGTACGCGATCGCCATGGCCTCGGCCATCGCCGTGTACGCCGGGCTGGTGGTGTCGGCTCGGAACGGCTGGCCCTGGCCGATCTGTTCCGTGCTCACCCGCGCGCCCCACGGCGTGTGCGCCGTCAGATGCGCCTCCAGGAGCTTGACCGCCGCCGTCGCGTCCACGCCCGGCGGCACCCGCAGGCTGACCAGCGCGCGGGCGCTCGCCTGCACGGACGGGGTGGCGCCGACCACCGGCGGGCAGTCGATGCCGAGGACCGTGACCGCGGGGCGCGCCCAGATGCGGTCGGCGACCGAGCCGGAGCCGATCAGTTCGACGCCGTCGAGCACCTTGGCGTCCTTGCGGAACTGCTCCTCGTCGTACGTCAGTCCGTCCCACGACGTCTCGTCCTTGAGCCCGTCGACCGTTGTCGAACCGTCCTCGGCACGCAGGGAGTCGAGTACGCGGATCAGCGCGGCGAGCGCGTCGGGCGCGGCCCCGCCGAACTGGCCCGAGTGCAGGTTGCCTTCGAGGGTGTCGATCCGGAGGCGTACGAGGGTCATGCCGCGCAGGGTCGCGGTGACCGTCGGCAGACCGACGCGGAAGTTGCCGGAGTCGCCGATGACGATCGAGTCGGCCGCCAGCAGCTCGGGGTGTTCCTCGGCGTACCGCTCCAGACCGCCCGTGCCCATTTCCTCCGAACCCTCGGCGATCACCTTGACGTTGACCGGAATGCCGCCGTTCGCCTTGAGGGCGCGCAGCGCGAGCAGGTGCATGATGAGGCCGCCCTTGCAGTCGGCGGCGCCGCGTCCGTACCAGCGGCCGTCTCGCTCGGTCAGCTCGAACGGCGGGGTGACCCAGCCAGCCTCGTCGAGGGGCGGCTGCACGTCGTAGTGGGCGTACAGGAGGACGGTCTTCGCGCCCTCGGGGCCGGGCAGGTAGCCGTACACGGACTGCGTGCCGTCCGGGGTGTCGAGCAGGGCCACGTCCTGGAAGCCGTCGGCCCGCAGCGCGTCGGCGACCCAGTTCGCGGCGGCCTCGCTCTCGCTCTTCGGGAACTGCTCGAAGTCCGCCACCGATTTGAACGCCACCAGTTCGGTCAGCTCCGCCCGAGCCCTCGGCATGAGGGAGGCGACGGTCTCGGCGACCGGATTCGAGGACATGGGCACGCTCCTTGTGGGTGCGACGTTGTACGGAGGAAGTCCTGTGATCCTCCCACAGCGGACTGTGGCGACGCCCGCCGTAGGATGCGGAGGAACAGGTGCGGCAGGCGCGTGGATCAGGAGCAGCAGACCATCGTGAGCAGCGAGAACTCTTCGGCGGACGACGTGGCGCGGGTGTGGGACGTCGTTGTTGTGGGTGCGGGACCCGCGGGGGCCTCGGCCGCGTACGCGGCGGCGGTCGCGGGCCGCACAGTGCTGTTGCTGGAGAAAGCGGAACTGCCCCGCTACAAGACATGCGGCGGCGGGATCATCGGCCCCTCGCGCGACTCCCTGCCGCCCGGTTTCGAACTGCCCTTCCAGGACCGGGTGCACGCGGTCACGTTCTCCAACAACGGCCGTTTCACCCGCACCCGCCGCTCCAAGCAGATGCTGTTCGGTCTGATCAACCGGCCCGAGTTCGACCAGCAGCTCGTCGAGCACGCCCAGAAGGCGGGCGCCGAACTGCGTACGGGCGTCACGGTGTCGCGGGTCGAGCAGCACGGCTCGGCGGTGCCGGACCGGCGGACGGTCGCCGTCGTGCTGCAGGGCGGCGAGACCGTGCTCGCGCGTGCAGTTGTGGGCGCCGACGGCAGCGCCAGCCGCATAGGAGCACACGTCGGGGTGAAACTCGACCAGGTGGATCTCGGCCTGGAGGCGGAGATCCCGGTGCCGGAGACGGTCGCCGAGGACTGGCAGGGGCGGGTGCTCATCGACTGGGGCCCGATGCCCGGCAGTTACGGGTGGGTGTTCCCCAAGGGGGACACGCTGACCGTGGGCGTCATCTCCGCGCGCGGTGAAGGCGCGGCCACCAAGCGGTACTTGGAGGACTTCGTCGCCCGGCTGGGGCTGGCCGGCTTCGAACCGAGCATCTCCTCCGGCCACTTGACGCGCTGCCGGGCCGACGACTCGCCGCTCTCGCGCGGCCGGGTGCTGGTCTGCGGGGACGCGGCGGGCCTGCTGGAGCCGTGGACCCGCGAGGGCATCTCGTTCGCGCTGCGCTCGGGGCGGCTCGCGGGGGAGTGGGCGGTCCGGATCGCGGAGGCGCACGACGCCGTGGACACGCGCCGCCAGGCCCTGAACTACGCGTTCGCGATCAAGGCGGGGCTCGGCGTCGAGATGGCCGTCGGCCGGAGCATGCTGAAGGCGTTCGAGCGGCGCCCCGGTGTCTTCCACGCCGCCCTGACCGGCTTCCGCCCCGCCTGGAACGCCTTCCGGGACATCACCCGAGGCTCCACCTCACTCGGCGAACTGGTGCGCACCCACCCGATGGCCGGGCGCGCCCTGACCGCGCTCGACCGGCCCTGACCGCCGTACAGGTCACGCGGGGTGTTCACGGTTTGACGGTGATCCGGAAGACGGGGTGCTTGGGGGCGGCGGCGAGCAGTTCCTCGTCGGTGGAGTCGGCGTTGACGTCGCCGAAGAAGCGCCCCACCTCCCAGCCCCACTTCTTGAGGTAGGTGCGCAGCACGACCGCCTTCTCCGCGTCCGGCAGCTCGACCGCGGTGAACTCCTGCACCCGGCGGCCGACCTTGAGCCGTCCGCCGCCGGCGGCCCGCATGTTCCGCACCCACTCGGAGTGCCCGCGCGCCGAGACGAGGTACGGGCCGCCCTCGTACGGCAGCGGGTTGACGGGCACCTTGCGCCACTCGCCGCTCTTGCGGCCGAGCACCGACAGCTCGGCGCTGCCCATGAGGCTCACGCCGCGCCGTGCGAGCCAGCCGATGAGGTTGTTCGTGGCCCGGTCGAAGGCATTGGGCTTGATGTAGTGGGCCGACGGCGACGACATGGTGTCCTCCGGGAGTCAGGTCGTGCGTGGAATCAGGTCGTACGAGAGCGGTGCTTGCGAGAGCACTGCTCTCGCTTGAGAGCAGTCTGTCGGAGATCGGTGATCCAAAGCAAGAGCACTGCTCTCTTTTTAGTTCGGTGCTCTCGTTTGTGTGCACTGCTCCGAAAACGTGGAACACTCGCACGTATGAGCACCGCACAAGGAGCCCGCGCCCGCGCCCGGATCGAGGTCACGTCGGCGATCAAGGACGAGGCGCGCAGACAGCTGGCGGCGGAAGGCGCCGCCAAGCTCTCGCTGCGCGCCGTCGCCCGTGAACTCGGCATGGTCTCCTCCGCGCTGTACCGCTACTTCCCCAGCCGTGACGACCTGCTGACCGCTCTCATCATCGACGCCTACGACTCCCTGGGCCAGGCCGCCGAGACCGCCCACGCAGCCGTCGCGGACGCCGGCGCAGGCCCGCTGCGCCGCTGGGTCGCGGTGTGCGAGGCGGTGCGCGGCTGGGCGCTCGGGCATCCGCACGAGTACGCGCTGATCTACGGTTCGCCGGTCCCCGGCTACAAGGCGCCCGACACGACGGTGCCGGCCGCCTCGCGCGTCGGCCTGCTGCTGATCGGCATCGTGCGGGACGCCCATCGCAGCGTCGGTGTGGCGCGTACCCCGGTCCCCGCCGAACTGCGCCCGGAGGCCGAGCGGTTGGCCGCCGACCTCGCCCCCGACCTTCCGGCGGAGGTGGTGGCGGCGCTCGTCGCGGCCTGGGCCCAGGTGTACGGGCTGGTCGGGTTCGAGCTGTTCGGCCAGTTCAACCGCGTGGTGGAGGACCGGGAGACGTTCTTCCGGCACTCCGTGAGCCGGATCGCGCACGGGGTGGGGCTGGTGTTCCCGGAGAAGCGGTAGACGACCGGCGGCCTCATACTTCCCGGGGAGTACGGCTGGTCACCTCGCCCGGCGGACGCCGTCGCCGCGTGGTGCCGTCTAGCGTGGCTGACATGGACGAGCAGCGCGTACGCGGACGCGAGGGAGGCCCGCCCCGGTGGTGGGGGCAGGGGCCGCCGTGGGGGAACCGTGGTGACGGGCAGGGCGGGTCCGGGACGGACCAGGACGTCGGCCGGTGGCCCTGGCGTTCCACCGTACTGCTGACGGTCTTCGTGCTCGCCGGTTCGAAGTACGCCGCCGAGCAGCAGGTGGGCGAGCGCGCCGACCTGGACCTCTTCGCGCGTGTCCTGCTCGTCGTCGGCTCGGGACTGCTGCTGTGGCGGCATCGGCACCCGGTGCTGGTCGCCTTCGGCACCGCGACGGCCGCCATGATCTATCTCGGTGCCGGATATCCGTACGGGCCGGTCTTCCTGACCGTCGCGCTGGGCTGCTTCAGCGCTGTCGTCGCCGGGCACCGCAAGGCGGCGTGGGCGGCCGTCGGGATGCTCTGGGCCGGGCATGTGCTGATCGCGCACTGGCTGTACCGGTGGCTGCCGCCGTCCGGGGACGAGCCCGCCGCCTGGGGCCAGGAGATCGTGGTCGCCGCCTGGGTGGTGGCGATCGTGGCGGTCGCCGAGCTGGTCAGGGTGCGGCGGCAGCAGTGGGACCGGGAGCGGGCCGAACGCGCCCAGGCTGCCCGGCGGCGCGCGGACGAGGAGCGGCTGCGGATCGCGCGCGAGTTGCACGACGTACTCGCGCACAGCATTTCGGTCATCAATGTGCAGGCCGGGGTCGGTCTCGCGCTGCTCGACTCCGACCCCGAGCAGGCCCGTACCGCGCTCACGACCATCAAGGCGGCCAGCAAGGAGGCGCTCGGGGAGGTGCGTCAGGTGCTCGACACGCTGCGTACGCCGGGTGACGCGCCGCGCGCTCCGGCGCCGGGGCTCGACCGGCTGCCCGAGCTGGTGGAGCAGGCGGCCGGGGCAGGGTTGACCGTCGAGGTGCGGGGCGAGGTGCCGAAGCTGCCGCCGGGTGCCGATCTCGCCGCCTTCCGGATCGTGCAGGAGGCCCTCACCAATGTCGTACGGCATTCCGGTTCGCGGCACGCGCGCGTGCGGGTCGATGCGGCGGACGGCGTCCTGCGGCTGCGCGTCGACGACGACGGGCCCGCGACCGGCGCCGACGCGGGCGGCAGTGGGAACGGGCTGGCGGGGATGCGGGAGCGGGCCGCCGCCCTCGGTGGCACGATCGAGGCGGGGCCGCGCGCGGACGGCGGTTTCCGGGTGCTGGCGGTGCTGCCGCTCAAGGTGACGACGGTGAAGGAGGACCGGTGATCCGTGTACTGCTCGCCGACGACCAGTCGTTGGTCCGCGCGGGGTTCCGGGCGCTGCTCGACGCACAGCCCGACATCGAGGTGGCCGGGGAGGCCGCCGACGGGGAGGAGGCGCTGCGCGGCGTACGCGAACTGCGTCCCGATGTCGTCCTGATGGACATCCGGATGCCCGTCCTGGACGGGCTCGCCGCGACCCGCAGGATCACCGACGACGCCGAACTGAACGACGTCCGGGTGGTCATGCTGACCACCTTCGAACTCGACGAGTACGTCTTCGAGGCGATCCGCTGCGGTGCCTCCGGCTTTCTGGTGAAGGACACCGAGCCGGAGGAACTCCTGCGCGCCGTACGGGCGGTGGTCGCGGGCGACGCGCTGCTCTCGCCCGGGGTCACCCGGCGCCTGATCGGTGAGTTCGCCGCCCGCTCGAAGGAACCGGCCGCCGCCGACGCCCTGACCCGGCTCACCGAGCGGGAGCGGGAGGTGATGGCGCTGGTCGGCATCGGCCTGTCCAACGAGGAGATCGCCCGCCGTCTGGTCGTCAGCCCCCTCACCGCCAAGACCCATGTGAGCCGCACGATGGTGAAGCTGGGCGCCCGGGACCGGGCCCAACTGGTCGTGCTGGCCTACGAGTCGGGGTTGGTCAGGCCGGGCTGGCTCGGCTGAGCCGCGACACTGTTGTCGGTCTCGCGGGTGAAGCGGTTCAGTACGCTCACCACGCGCACCGCGAACAGGACGGCGCCCAGCGTCGCTCCGGAGGCGACGAGCACGTCCTGCACGGTGTCCGGCAGCCCGAAGACCCACGCCGGTCCGGCCACCGCCCCGAAGACGACGGCAGCCAGGAACAGGGCGCTGCACAGGGCGTATCCGATCTCCACGGTGACCGCGTCCCGCCGAGCCTGGGAGCCTCGCGTACGGCCCTGCCCCAGATGTCCCCCGTAGTTGTCCATCCGGCGAGTGAAACAGGCGGATGCCCGGCCGGGCAAGCAGCCCCGGCCGGGCACGGATGCTGGAGAGGTCCTCCGGTCAGTCGCGGGCGGCCACGCGCTCGGTCGTCGTGTTCTCCTGCTGCTGAAGGGACTTGGCGACGACGACGGACTGTCCCGGCCTCCGGGTGCGCAGCCCGGGGAGTGTGACCAGCAGGCCGGCGAGGGCGATGCCCGTCACCACGATCAGGCCTGGGCGGTAGGCGTCGAGGACCCCCTGCGGTGAGGGGTTGTCGGGCGTGCCTGCGGTGACGACCGCCGTCACGACGGCCAGGAAGATCGCGCCGCCGACCTGGACCGAGGTGTTCAACAGGCCGGAGACCATGCCCTGTTCATGGTCGTCGACGCCGTTCGTGGCCTGGATGTTGAGCGACGGGAAGACCAGCGCGAAGGCCCCGCCGATCAGCACCATCGACGGCAGGATCAGGGTGGCGTAGCTCGGGTCGAGACTGACGCGCAGGAACAGGGCGTACCCGGTGATCATCAGGGCGAAGCCCGCCACGATCAGCCGCTGGGTGCCGAACCGGTCGACGATCGCGCCCATCTTCGTCGCGGACAGGGCCACGATCGCCCCGGCGGGCAGGAAGGCGAGCGCCGTGTGCAGCGCCGACCAGCCGAGCAGCGACTGGAGGAACAGGGTTACCAGGAACTGGAATCCGACATACGAGCCGAAGAGCGCCATCGCACCGAGCTGGGCGCGGATCTGGGGTCCTGAGCGCAGCACACCGAGCCGGATCAGCGGTCCGGCGGAGCGCTGTTCGACGCGGACGAAGACGGTCAGCAGCACGGCGACGGCGAGGAAGGAGAGCAGTGTGCGGGCCGATGCCCAGCCGACCTCCGGGGCCTGGACGACGGTGAAGACCAGCAGCAGCATCGAGGCGGTGCCGAGGATCGCGCCGGGGATGTCGTAGCCGTTGTGGTCCTTCTCGCGTTCGCTGCGCGGCAGCAGCTTGAGGCCCGCGAACAGGGCGAGGACGGCGACCGGCGCGGGGAGAAGCATGGTCAGGCGCCAACTCGCCTCGGTGAGCAGGCCGGAGAGCACCAGGCCCATCGAGAAGCCGGTGGCCGCGCAGGTGGTGTAGATGGACAGAGCCCGGTTGCGCAGCGGGCCCTCGGCGAAGGTCGTGGTGATGATGGACAGGCCGGCCGGGGCGGTGAAGGCGGCGCTGAGTCCCTTGATGAAGCGGCTGGCGATCAGCAGCGGGCCCGAGTCGACGAGTCCGCCGAGCAGTGAGGCGAGCGCGAAGACGCCGAGGGCCACCAGGAACACCTGACGGCGGCCGAGCAGGTCGGCGGTCCTGCCGCCGAGGAGCAGGAGTCCGCCGTATCCCAGGATGTAGCCGCTGACGATCCATTGCAGCGTCGAGGTGGAGAGGCCGAGTTCGGAGCCGATGGACGGGAGCGCCACGCCGACCATCGACACGTCCAGCGCGTCCAGGAACATCGCGGCGCAGAGCACCAGCAGGGTGCCCCACAGGCGGGGAGTCCAGCGTCCGTCGGTCGCCGGAGTGGTGAGCGGAGAGGTCATGCGGAGACAGTACATGCATGTGCATCGAATGCAAATGCATTTAATGTTTACGCAACAAAGGCTCGGGTGGTGGCAGGTGGGTGTTGTGGGCGGGCTCCGTTCGAGGTCGTGGTGGTTCTCTAGCTGAGGAATTTCTCGGTGGTCTCCACGAACCGGTCCGGGTCGTCCAGCCACGGGAAGTGCCCGGCACCTGGCTGGACGACCAGTTCGGCGTGCGGGAACAGGCCCGGGATCTCGGTCATCGCGGGCGGCGGGGAGTTGAGGTCGACCTCCCCGGCCAGCACCAGGACCGGTGAGGCTAGGCGGGCAAGTGCCGCCCGGGTGGCCGCCGGGTCGAAGGCGCCCTCGGAGGCGAAGACGGCCGCGGCCTCGTCGTTGCGCTGCCGGTCCTCCGCGGCGCGGTGGGCACGGGCGGCCTCGTCCCAACGGCCGTACCAGAACGGGGCGATGACCTGGAAGGTGTCGGCGCCCGCCCGGCCGGCGACGAGTGCCTCCAGGGCCGCGAACGCCTCCGGGAACCAGGGCTCGTCCCGGCGCAGTCGTGCCGTCGCGACCCGGACGTCCCCGGCGATGGTGATGCCGAGTGCCAGGACGCTCGGGGTGACCAGCGCGAGCCTGCCGACCCGCTCGGGGTGACGGGCCGCGTACAGCAGGGCCAGGTTCGTGCCGGCGGAGTGGCCGAGCAGGTCCAGCCGGTCGAGGCCCAGGTGCTCGCGCAGGGCCTCGACGTCGTCGACGAGGCGGTCGCAGCGGTAGGACGCGGGGTCCTGCGGTGCGGCCGAGCGGCCGGTGCCCCGGAGGTCGAGCATGATCAGGCGGCGGTGCGCGGACAGGCCTCCGAGGTCCCCGAGATAGACGGAGTCCTGCATCGGGCCGCCGGGCAGACAGACCAGCGGCGGCCCGTCCCGCTCCTCGCCGAGCACTCGACAGGCCAGCTCGGTTCCGTCGTACGCGGAGAAGTGCATGGAGGAGGGTGCGGGGGAGGCGGGCATGGCCCGGACTCTCGCAGGGGTGCTGTGGTCCGGCAACCGGGTTTCGTGGCGTGAGCGAAGACAGGGAGGGACTGTGGGCGAGGTGTGACTGAGGGGCCGGGTTGGCTGCGCGGTGGTGCGGGCCGTGCCGTGAAGCGTCGACGCGCGATTGTCAGTGGCGGGTGTCAGGCTGATGGCACAACGATCTGCGAAAGGGAATCGCCGTGATCACCACCGACCTCGCTCCCGGCTCCCCCTGTTGGCTCGACCTCGGCACCCCCGATGTCCCCGCCACCGCGGCCTTCTACGGCGCGGTGCTCGGCTGGGAGTACGAGTCCATGGGCGCGGGGGAGGACATGGAAGGCGGGATGTTCCGGAAGGACGGCAAGGTCGTCGCCGGGCTCGGCAAGCTGACGGAGGAAGGCGCTCGCTCGGCCTGGATGATCTACTACAGCGTCACCGACGCGGACGCCACGACCCAGGCTGTGGAGCGCGCGGGCGGGACGGTGCGGTTGGCGCCGAGAGACCTCGACGACTGGGGGCGGATGGCCCAGTACAGCGACCCGCTGGGGGGTCAGTTCGCGGTCTGGCAGGCGGGCAAGAACTCGGGGTTCGAGCTGGCCGACGCGCCGGGCTCCCTGACCTGGACCGAGCTGTACACGCGTGACGCGGCTGCCGCCAAGGAGTTCTACGGCGGTGTCTTCGACTGGTGGTACAGCGAGATGGAGATGCCGGGTGGCGGGGGCGCGTACACCCTCATCACCGCTCCCGGGCTTCCCGAGGAGCGTATGCAGGGCGGCCTGATGCAGGTCCGCGAGGAGGATCTCGCCCTGGCGGACGGGCGGCCGTACTGGCATCCGGTCTTCGCGGTCACCGACTGCGACGCCGCGGTCGCCAAGGTCACGGAGAACGGCGGCAGCGTGCAGATGGGGCCCGTGGACGCGGAGGGTGTCGGCCGGCTGGCCGTGTGCCTCGATCCGGCGAACGCGGACTTCGTGGTGCTGGCTCCGGCCGAGGGCTGAGCCCACGGGGGCGCGAGTCCGGTGGGTGGGGCCTGGGTCGGGGGCGACCCGGCGCGCTGCGGGAACCGGGGCCGGGGTGCCCCCTGGCGTCGGCATCGTCTGTGACCCCGGCGGCACGCTGTTGTCCGCGCGCCGCCGGGACGAAACCGTCCGGCCCCGTGGATCGAAGCGGTCGTCAGCGGCGGCCACGACACCCTGGTGAAGTCTCGGCCCCGGACATCACGACGCCGATGTCGCACGCCGGGTGACAAAGCCGATCACGGCTGCCGTGGCGGCCAGCGCCGCGACGCTGGTGAGGGCGGCGGGGAGTGAGAACCACTCCGCCATGAACCCGATGGCGGGTGGTCCCAGAAGCATGCCGCCATAGCCGAGCGTGGACGCGACCGCGACTCCGTCGGGACCGGCCAGCGCGCCCGCGCGTTCGATGGCGACAGGGAAGAGATTGGCGAGACCGAGCCCGGTGATCACGAAGCCGACGAGCGCCACCCACAGGGACGGGGCGAGCGCACCCAGGAGCATGCCGACGGCGGCGGTCGTGCCGCCGGATATCAACGTACGGGTCTGGCCCAGCCGTTCGAGCAGCCTCGTGCCGGTGAGCCGGCCGATGGTCATGGCGAGTGCGAAGCAGGAATAGCCGACGGCCGCGACGCCCGGAGACGCGTGCAGATCCTGTTCGAGGTGCAGGGCGCTCCAGTCGGCGAGGGCTCCTTCGCCGTATGCCGTGCACAGGGCGATCAGGCCGAAGACGATGACGAGTCCACGGGTGTGGGTGTCCAGACGCTGCGGCACCGCCTCCCTCTGCTCTTTCTGTTCCTTCTCCACCGCGCTCTCCCGTGGTACCGGGGGCTGGATGCGCAGCAGGGTGCGGCCCGCCAGGGCGGTGACGCACAGTCCGATCACGGTGAGGCCGAGCAGGTGTCGCGTGGGGGACAGTGCTCCGGCCACGAGTCCGCCGAGCCCGGCGCCGATCATGCCGCCGAGACTGAACGCGGCGTGGAAGCTGGGCATGATCGGCCGTCGCAGGGCCCGCACCAGGTCGACGGCGGCGCTGTTGAAGGCGACGTTGATGCCGCCGAAGGCCATGCCGAAGATCAGCAGGACGGCGCCGAGTGCCGGGGCGGAGTGGGTCAGCGGCGGCAGGGCGACGCTGAGGGAGAGGAGGACGGCGCAGGCGACGGTGACCCGGTGGTTGCCGTAGCGACGGCAGAGGCGGCCGGTGAGGATCATCGTGACGACGGCTCCGCCGGAGACACCGAGAAGAGCGAGGCCCAGGGCGCCGGCGGAGGCGTCGGTCTGTTCCTTGATGGCCGGGATACGGACGACCCAGCCGGCGAAGACGAAGCCGTCGAGGGCGAAGAACACGGTGAGGGCGAGGCGGAGCCGGCTGAGGTCGTGGCCCGGCACGGCGTTGTGCGTTCGGGCTTTGTTTATTTGCGGCACAAAGTCAGGCTAGGGGGCTGATCGAGGTGGAGCAAGGGCGCCGACGGCCCCCGAGGCGCCCCTGACAGTCCCTCACCACTCAGCGGGACCTGTCTTTGGCCGCCGGTCCACGGCGCTGTCACGCTCCGAGGCGAACCGGTCCTCCCACGGGAGCAGCGGCCCAGTCCCCGGGTCGGTTCCTGCCGCCGGAGAGACCTTCAGAGCAAGGCGATCACTCCCCACCGCCCAACTGAGAGAGACCGAGATGTCAGCATCTCCAGAAACCAGTACCGGTGTCCGCCGCCCCTTCCGTTCCCTCCCCGTTCTCCTAGGACTTCTGGTCCTCGCGGGCGCCGTCAGCGGCTTCGCGGCGACCGCGATGGTCGGCGCGCTTCCCGCGCTGATCGCCCACTTCCGTACGACCCTCAACCACGCCGGCTGGGCGGTGACCGCGTTCATTCTGGTCGCCGCCGTCTCCGCGGTGTTCTGCGGCCGACTCGGTGACCGCCACGGACGCCGCAGGGTGCTCGTCGCCGTACTGCTGGTCTCCGCGGCAGGGTCGGTCACCAGCGCCTTCTCCACGGACACGCTTGCCGGGGTCGTCACCGGCCAAGCGATCGCGGGCGTGTCCGGCGGCGTCCTCCCCCTGTGCTTCGGCCTCGCCCGAGAAACCGTTCCGCGCAAGCAGGTGCCCGTAGTGGTCGCGATGACCGTGGCGGCCGCGACACTCGGCGGAGCGACGGGTGCCGTCGTGGCCGGTCCGCTGATCGATTCGGCGGGCTGGCGTTACCTTCCCGTCGTCGCCGGTGCCGCCGCCCTGCTCTCCGCGATCGGCTGCTCGCTGCTCCCTCGCTCGAACGCGGTCGCCGGAGCGAGGCGCGTCAACTGGCTCGCGAGCGTGCTGCTGATCCCGGCGATCACCTTGGTGCTGTTCGGCGTTCAGAACACCATGACCCGGTCCTGGTCGGACAGCCGCACGATCGCCGCGCTCACGGTCGGCGTCGTGCTGCTGGCGATCTGGTGGACGTGGGAACGGAACGTCGAGCGCCCCATGATCGACGTGCGTCGCCTCGCCGGGCGGAGGTCCGTACTGACCATGCTCGCGACCACCGTGCTCGCGGTCGGCATCGTGGGTGCCACCGGTCCACTCCTCCAAGCACTCATGCGGACCCCGGAGATGGCACCGGTCGGCCTCGGCCTCAGCGCGTCCGAGGCGGCATGGGTCCTGTTCGGCATCGCGGGGCTCGGCTTCCTGCTGTCCCCGGTGAGCGGCTGGACGGCCGCGCGTGCGGGTGGTCGGCGGACGCTGATCATCGGCAGTGTCTTCGGTCTGGCCACCGCGTTCGGCCTCGCGCTGTTCCACGAGACGCTCACGGGAGTGGTCGTGTCGGTGGCGTTCCTCGGTGTTGCGACGTCGTTCGTCCTGGCCGCGATCCCGATCCTGATCATCGAGGACACACCGGAGGAGGACACCGGCGGGGCCACGGGGCTGAACATGGTCGTGCGGACGGTGTTCACCATCGGGGGTACGTCGGTCGTGGCGGTGTTCCTGAGCGACTCACTCGTGCCTGGTACGCCGTTCAGTACCAGCGACGCGTACATGCGGGGCTTCGCCCTTGTCGGGGTCTGCTCCGCCGTGGGATTCGTCCTCGGGCTGTTCATCCGGTCGGGAGAGCGCGCTGGTGTCGAGGTGCGCTCGGGGGTTCTGGCGACGAAGGCGTGAGGCGTTGGGTCCCGTACCCGGACCGTCTGCTTTACCCGGGTGCGGGACCTCGGCGGCGCAGCGTCGGTCAGGTCCGCGGAGAGCGCTGGAACGTGCTGCGTCGTGCAGTTCGCGGGCCGTGAGCCCGCCCACCAGGGTGCGGTCGCCGAACCCTTCGGTCGCCATGTCGAGGAGCATCGTGAGGTCCATGCGCGTCAGTCCGACGCGGGCAACGGTTTGGCGCTCTTCACGGTCAGGGGCACACCGCCGAGCGCGAGGGTGCCTTGACCGGGTCTGGTGCAGAGCAGTTCGACTGTGCCGTCCTCGGTGGCGTAGCGCTTGCCGAGGAGGGTTCCGGCCGACTGGGCGGGGTCGAGGGGCTGTCCGGTGCCGGGGTCGTCCTGTGCGGGGTCGACCATCGGCGCGCCTCCGCAGGTCACTTCCCGGTCACCGGCTGCCCAGCGGACGACGACCACGCTGGTGCTGTCCACCGTGCTCGCGAGCATCATCCCGATCCCGATCCGTGGTGTCATCGCGACTCGTTCCTTCCTTTCCTTCTTCTTCGTTCTAGCGGGTCGGTGTCCGGCCGATGACCCCGTCGGCCTCCAGTGCGGCGATCTCCCGCTCCGTGAGCCCGAGTTCGGTCAGCAGGTCGTGGTTGTGCTCGCCGAGCAGCGGGGCACGGCGTACACGGTCGTGGGAGAGTCGCGCCGGCCAAGTGCTGTAGCGGGCGGGGCCGCCCACGGGGTGGTCGACCTCCTCGAAGAAGCCGCGGAACCGCAACTGCTCCAACTCGGCCTGGCGATGCGGTTGCAGCACCTTGCCCACCGGGACACCGGCGGGCCAGAGACGGTCGACGATCACGTCCGCGCCGCGCTCTCCGCACCAGGCCGCGAGATGCCCGTCGATGGCGTCGTGGTGCGAGTGGCGCCCGTCGGCGGTGGACAGATCCGGGTCCATCGTCCAGTCGGGGCGGCCGAGGGCGTCGCACAGCGCCTCCCACTGGCCGTCCGTGGCCACGGCGATCGCCACCCAGGAGTCCCTGCCGCCGAACTCGTCGGTGTCCGCGGTGAGATAGAGGTTCTGTGGGGCCGCGGTCGGCCCCCGGTTTCCGGCCCGTTCCAGCAGTGCGCCGTAGGCCGAGTACTCGATGACCTGCTCGGCGGCCACGTTGAGCGCGGCGTCGACCATCGCCACCTCCACCAGCGCTCCTTCGCCGGTGCGGCGCCGGTGCTCCAGGGCCAGCAGGAGTCCGTTCAGGGCGTGGACGCCCGCGTTCGGGTCGCCGATCGAGTAGGGCTCGACCGGATTCCCGTCGGGGTGGCCGGTGAGCCAGGTCAGTCCTGCCGCGTCCTCGATGACGTAGGCGAAGGCGGCGTTGTCGCGCCACGGTCCGTCGAGGCCGAAGCCGGGCATCCGGACCATGATCGTGTCGGGGCGGGCGGCGCGTACCGCCTCGTAGTCCAGGCCGAGTTGGTCCAGGACCCGCGGGGTGTAGTTCTCGACGATCACGTCGCAGGTCGCGGCCAGTCGGCGCAGCAGGTCCCGGCCCTGTTCGGTCCGGATGTCGAGCGTCAGGCTCTTCTTGCCGGTGTTGAGGCCCGCGAAGATCGGCGACCTCTCCCACCACTGGTCGACGGAGGGCGCCACGCCCGCGATCAGGCGGGTTCCGTCGGGTCGCGAGGTGGATTCCAGATGGATCACCTCGGCGCCGAGCAGGGAGAGGGCGTGCGTGCAGGAGGGGCCGGCCCAGAAGGCCGTCATGTCCAGGACCCGCAGGCTGCTGAACGACAGTCCGGTGTCCTTCTTGCCAGGCGCGCGCTGTGCGACCCGGCGGCTCTCGGTGTGCTCGCCGAGGCGTGGAGCCGGGGCCGCGGGCCGTAGCCGGGCGGGCTCCAGGCGGAAGGGAGGAGCGGGCTGGAGGAAGCCGTCGCGCGGGTTGGGCAGGAAGCTCCGGCGCGCCTCGAAGTGGTCCATGCCCGGAGCGTTGGCACCGTTGACCACAGCGGAGTTGGGGATGCGGAACGCCGTGGCCAGCTCGCGGATCTCGGCGACCGTGCGGCCGGAGATCCACTCCTGGACGACCGGCGCGACCTCGGTGGCCCGTTGGACTATCGAGAACGGGTTTTTCTCGTCGATCCACTCGGGGTGGCCGACCATCGCACAGAAGTCGAAGAACTGCTGGGCTGTCGAACAGCCGAGCGCCACGAGTCCGTCCTTGGCGGTGGCCACGCCCGGCATGTTCAGCCTGCGGGTCTGCTGCCACGGCCGGTCCAGCATGTCCCAGAACGTCACCGGGTGGTAGGTCAGGGACAGGACATGGGCTTCGAGCATGGAGAGGTCGACCAGTTCGCCCGTGCCGGGAGCGCGCAGTCGTACTGCCATCGTCGCGGCGGCGGCGTACGCCCCTGACACCCAGTCACCGGCCTGGCCCCCGACGAAGACCGGCGCCAGGTCCGGCGCGCCGCGCCCCAGTCCGATGATTCCGCCGGACCAGGCCTGCAGGGTGAACTCGGTGGCGGCGCGGTCGCGCCACGGTCCCTCAAGTCCGAACGGCGTGATCGACGTGACCACGAGGTGAGGGTGGGTGCGGTGGATCTGCTGCGGGGACAGCGGCGAGCCCGGCGACCACACCACTACGTCCGCCGATTCCAGGAGCCCTCGTATCAGGTCCGGTTCGCCGACGACGCTCTCCTTCGAGCAGGCCAGGAAGCTGAACAGCGCCCCGTCGTCGCCGGGTTCGATCGTGGCGCCGGACGCCGACCACCGTCGTAGCGGATCGCCTTGCGGCGACTCGACCTTGACGACCTCCGCACCGCCGTCGGCCAGCAGCTTCGTGCAGTAGGCGCCGGGGATTCCCGTGGACAGGTCCACGACGAGACAGCCGCTGAGCGGCGGTTCGACGGGAGTCGGACTCATGAGCCGCCGCCTTCCCGCTTGCGTCCCGACTTGCTGAGGCGGAAGTCCGGCGGGAACCGGTCGTCGTTGCCCCTGACC
The DNA here is from genome assembly GCF_053593675.1 of Streptomyces sp. NPDC002156. Classification (NCBI taxonomy): domain Bacteria; kingdom Bacillati; phylum Actinomycetota; class Actinomycetes; order Kitasatosporales; family Streptomycetaceae; genus Streptomyces; species Streptomyces sp. NPDC002156. Next base: position 19,994 of record NZ_JBSFDA010000038.1, read on the forward strand.
GCGTTGGCGATCCCGCCGTCGACCGTCTCCTCGTTGAGCATCAGGTCGTTGCCGTCGGCCCGGGCGATGCCTCCGATCGACTCGAAGAGACCCGTGAGCAGCGAGCCCATGTACTCGCCCTGGTGCTGCTTGAAGATCTCGAAGAACACCTTCTGCATGAACACCGTGTCGGTCGGCCGGGTGCGCGCGCAGGCCAGTGCGTACTTCTCCACCTCCGCCTCCAACTCGCCCCGGGGGACGACGCTGTTGAGGAAGTTGCACTCGTACATCTCCTGCGCGGTGAACGGCCGGCCGGTGAAGACCATCTCCTGGAACTTCCGCAGGCCCATGGTCTGGGCCCAGGTCCACATCCGGGGCGCCCAGCCGATGTACCGGAAGGAGGGGTGGCCGAAGAGGGCGTCGTCGGAGGAGATCACCAGGTCGGCGTCGGCGGCCTGGTAGAAGTGCCAGCCGTAGCAGTAGCCCTTGACCTCCAGGATGCTGATCTTCTTGAACTCCTGGAGGCTGCGGCAGCCGCCCGGGGGAGTCGCGTACCACTGGGCGGGGGTGCCGCCGTAGCGGTAGGAGTCCTTGGGGGGATAGCGGACGTCGTCGTCCTCGCCGATGCCCTGCTCCGCCAGGAGCGGTCCGGAGGTGGGCGCGGCGTGCATCTCCATGGTCTCCGCGATGTCGGCGCCCGAGCCGAGATCGTCGCCGACGCCCCGGATCACCAGGACCTTCACCTCGTCGTCGACGTTGGCCCGGTGCAGCAGCTCCGCGAAGCGCAACCGGGCCGCTGCGGTAGGGGCGTTGAGGGCGTCGGGCCGGTCCAGGGTGAGCGTGGCGATCTTCGTCTTGGGGTCCTTCTCGTAGCGGATGATCTCCTCCGCCGAGGGACGCGTGGTGTCAGCCATGTACTGGGGTCCTTTCCCCGGCTGTGCGAGGGCGGGTCGGGGTCGTGGGGCTCCGGCCCCGACCCGCCGGACTAGGGTTTCCAGACGGGGCTCGACGTGAGCAGTTCGGCTCCGTCGTCGGTGATGAGCACGGCCTGGCGTCCCAGGACGGCTCCTACGCCCTCCTGCCAGACGTAGCCGGTCACGGCCAGCGCCATGCCGGGTTCGAGCCGTTCCTCGGCTGCCGTGGCAGGCAGGCCGGAGGCGACCACGGGCGGGTCGAAACCCAGGCCCAGGCCACGGGCGACGGGCATCGGGGGCAGCGGCTCGCCTGCCGTGTCGTATGCGGCGAGCAGGTCGGCGGCCGGTGCGCCGGGACGACAGGCGTCGAGGAGCCGGGCCCACAGCTCGTCCCAACGCCCGTACAGGGAACCCGGGTTCCCGCCTTCGGCCGGCCAGGTACGCGCGACCTCGCCGATGTATCCACCGGCCACCACTCCCGAGGTGAAGGCCACGAGGTCGCCCGCGCCCACCCGCCGGTCACTGTTCACCTTCCGCCACGGGTGTTCCCGGGAGGTCACCCAGGCGACCTCCTGGGTGGCCGGGGTGCTCACACCTCCGGCCGCGGCGGCCTCCAGCAGTACGCCGGACAGGTGCTGCTCGGTGACGCCCGGCCGCAGTTCGGCCACCGCCTTGGCCAGACTGGCCTCGGCCACCCCTATGGCCTCCCGGAGGGCCACCACCTCCTCGGGCGTCTTGACCCGGCGGGCGGCACGCATGGCCGGTTCGCCGTCGACCAGCTCGGCGGCGGGGAAGGCGTAGGGCAGGAGCTGGGCGAAGGTGGGCGAGATGGTGTCCGTGCCCACCCGCCGTGCCGTGGCCGTTCCCTCGATGCCCTGGAGCGCCGTCACCCAGTTCATGGGGTTCCAGGTCAGGCCGTAGAGGTGCTCCCGGGGGATGTCGTCGGGCACCCCCTCGTCCCAGGTCATGAGGGCGTGGACGGCCCCGGTGGCGCGGACCACCACGGCGCCGGGGAAGAAGGGATGGGTCCCCGCGGTCCACAGTCCCGGGGAGCCGGTGACGTAACGGACGTTGGCCATGCGGGCGAGGACGAGGACGTCGAGGTCGTGGGCTTCCATGTGTGCCAGCGCGCGTTCCCGCCGCCCGAGGCGGAGAGCGCGGTCGTCCGGCAGGACCTCAGTGGCCATAGGGGGCGTAGGTGTAGTCGGTCAGGGCCGTGAAGCCCTCGTCCTCGATCACGAGGACCTCCTCGCTGCGGTAGCCGCCGGTGCCGTCCTCCCAGACGACGGGTTCGAGGACGAGCACCATGCCTGCCTGCAGCACCAGTTGCTCGTCGAACTCCTCGCCCAGGTCGGTGCCGACGAAGGGCATCTCGGCGGGGTCGGTGCCCATGCCGTGCGCCAGGTAGAAGTGGGGAAGCCAGGGCTTCGTACCGCCGTTCGCGGCGATGGCGGCCCTGGTCAGGTCGGCGGCTGTGGCGCCCGCGCGCAGTACGTCCTTCACCGCGGAGTGGATCTCCCACCACCTGCCGAACTGCGCCTGCTGGCGCGGGGCCGGATCCTGCCCGACGATCCAGGTCCGGCCGAAGTCCGAGCAGTACCCGGCGTAGCTGATGCTCACGTCGGTCCACAGCACGTCGCCCCTGGCCAGCTCCCGCTCGGTCGTCAGCAGCGGAAGGGCCAGGTCACCGTGGGTGGTCCACACGCCGGCCTCCCTGGACTCCGGCATCACCTGCCAGATGGGGTCGAGTACGTTCGCCTGGGCGCCGTGCTCGTAGGCCTGGCGGACGAAACCGGCCGACAGGTCGATCTGGCGTATCCCGGGAGCCAGGGACCCCGCGATGTCGGCCATGGCCCGCTCGGTGATCCGCAGGGCGGTACGGATGCAGGCCAGTTCGTCGGGGGTCTTGGTGAGCTTCGCGGCGGCCAGAACGAGTGCGGCGTCGCTCGGCGGCCCGCCCGGGAAGAGCGACTTCTCCGCTCTGCGCATCGCTCCGGTCAGCTCGTCGGCGGCCACCGTCGCTCCGGCGGGTACGAGGCCGGCGATGACGGCCGCGAAGGTCCGTACCCCTTCGTCGTACTCCAGGTAGACCGGCGGGTGGACGTGGTCGGAGGGCAGCGGCGACTCGGCGGAGGTGCCCTCGCGGAACGGCATGAACAGATGGGCCCACGGATCGTCGGCCACCACCACGGCGACGGGACGGTCGGCGTGGGCCAGACCGGAGTCGCCGAGCGGCCAGCTCACCCCGGTCGCATAGCTCACCGCGGTGTTGCCGAGCAGGATCAGGGCGTCGACGCTCTGCTGGGCCATGGCGGCCCGCAGCTTCGCGCCGCGTTCACGGCCCATACGGGCCAGGTCGGGTTCGGACGGGATGTCGATGACGGTCATACCCGCCTCCGTAACAAGGTCGTGGAGCTACAGGCCGAGGTATTCCTTGATGTTTCCGCTGACGATGCGGGCGGCCTGCTCGGGACCGACGGCGTCCACCACCATGGCGACCGACTTCTCCGAGTAGCCGAACGTGCTCTCGTTGTGGGGGTAGTCGGCGGACCACATGATCCGGTCCACCCCGATGTCCTCCAGCAGCTTGAGACCGAGCGGGTCGACCATGAACGACGCGTACATGTGGTGGTCCCAGTAGTGCCGGATGTCGTGCTCCAGCGGGCGGTCCAGCATGTGCCGGTAGGAGGCGAGGATGTGTTCGGCGTCCTGGAGGGCGGAGGGAACCCAGTTCGCCCCTCCCTCGAACCACCCGATGCGCAGGCCCGGGTGGCGGTCGAGGATGCCGCTGAAGATGTACTTCGCCCACACCTCCCGGAACGGCGAGACGTTGACGACCATGCCGACGGCGATGGCGTTGGACTCGCAGGGGGCCTTCAGCGTGCTCTCGCCGATGTGGTGCGAGACCGGCAGCCCGGCCTCCTCGATCGCCTCCCAGACGGGACGCATGGCGGTGCTCGCGTAGTCGACGGGGTTGCCCTCCAGGTCGTTCCCCGCCGACAGCGGCATCAGGAACGTCCTGATCCCGAGGCTCTTGAGCTCCTCCAGGGTCCTGCGCGCACCCGCCCCGTCCCACCAGTTGATGAGCCCGACACCGTAGAAGCGGCCGTGGGAGCGTTCCTGGAGGCCCGCTATGTACTCGTTGTAGATCCGGAAGGTCAGCTCGCGGACCTCGGGGTCCGGGTAGAAGAACATCGCCAACAGCGCGTTGGGGAAGGCGAGTTCCCTGTCGATACCGTCCGAGGAGAGTTCCTCCAGACGGCCGTCGAGGTTGTCCGAGCCGGCGCCCATGAGCGGGTCGTACTGCATGAGGACGCTGCTGAACTCCTTGGGCAGGAACGACTTTCCGTCCATGCCCAACTCGTAGGCGCCGTCCTCGTACCAGATGCGCGGTGCCTGGTCCTTGAGCCGCTCGGGGAACCTCTCGACGAAGATGTCCTCCGCCAGCGAGATGTGGTTGTCGGCGGAGAAGATCTCGGTGCCCGGCGGGAGGTTCAGGGCGCTGCCTGTGTGCCCCTGTCGGTCCTTCGGCGCGCCGAGGCCCTCGGGCGGGTAGAGCGTGTCGGCTTGGTTGGACATCGTCGTCCTCCATCCATGGGTGGTGCTACGAGGTGGTGGCGGCCCGCATCGGCTTCAGGCCCGCAGTGGTTCCGCCGTCGACCGTCAGCACGGTCCCGGTGACGTGCAGCGACCGGTCACCGCCGAGATAGGCGACGGCTTCGGCGACGTCCCGGGGGGTGCCGAGTCGTTTGAGCGGCTGAGTGGCCGCCATGTGGGCGCGGATACGCTCGGTGATTCCGTCGTCCGCTGTCGCGGAGGCGAGCAGACCTGTCGGGATGCCGCCCGGCGCCACGCAGTTGACGCGGACGTCGTGGGCGGCGAGGTCCAGAGCCACGCACTTGGTGAAGTGGACGACCGCTGCCTTCGAGGCGCGGTAGGACAACACCCCGGGTCCGGCCTGGACACCGCCTATGGAACTGATGTTGACAATGGAGCCGCCGCCGTGCGCGGCCATGTGCCGGGCGGCCGACTGGGTACCCGTCATCACGCCGAACAGATTCACCGAGAGGACGCGCTGGAAATCGGCGAAGTCCTCGTCCAGCAGGCTCTGGTGCATGGCCCCCGAGACGCCGGCGTTGTTGACCATGAGGTGCAGTCCGCCGAACTCCTCCACCGCGAACCCGACGAGTTCGCGGACCTGCCCGGCGACCGCGACGTCCGTCCGACGGAAGCGGACGTCCGGGCCGAGGTCCGAGGCCAGGGACTCGCCCGACTTCTCGTCGAGATCGGCGATGACGACCCGGGCCCCGTCCTCCAGGAGCCGTTCGACGGTCGCGCGCCCGAGGCCCGCCGCACCGCCGGTGACCACGGCGACTCTTCCCGACAGTTCTTCGGCCATCGTGGTCACCCCCAGGTGACGGGCAGCGAGTAGACCCCGTAGGCGAGCCGGTCGTGCTTGAACCGGATCTGGTCCAGCGGCTCGGCCGGGCGGAGGGTGGGGATGCGGCGGAACAGCGTGCCGTAGACGACCTGGAGCTCCACCCGGGCGAGTTGCTGTCCCACGCACTGGTGGATGCCGAAGCCGAAGGCGTTGTGCTGACGGGCGTTCGGCCGGCGCAGATCCAGCAGGTCGGGCTCGGGGAAGACGTGCGCGTCGCGGTTGGCGCTGAAGAGTTCCACGACGATGCCCTCGCCGGCGCGGATCACCTCCCCGCCGATCTCGATGTCCTCCTTGGCTATCCGCCGCTGGCCGCCGTGGATGATGCCCAGGTAGCGCAGCAGTTCCTCCACCGCGCCCGCGACGACCTTCGGATCGTCGGAGTCGCGGAGGACCGCCAGCTGGTCGGGGTGTTCAAGGAGCGCGACCGTGGCGAGACCGATCATGTTGGCGCTGGTCTCGTGCCCGGCGATGAGCAGTCCCAGGCCCATCATGGCCGCCTCGGACACGGTGATGTCGCCGGAGGTGACGCGTGCCGCGATGTCGGACAGGGCGTCGTCCGCGGGCTCGGCGGCCTTCTGCTCGACGAGCCGCACCAGATACTCGTTGAGCGCCATGAAGTTCCGCCCGCTCTCCTCGGCGGACACGTTGTGGGCGATCCCCCGGGAGGCGTACTCCTGGAAGAACTCGTGGTCCTCGTACGGCACACCCAGCAGTTCGCTGATCATCAGCGTGGGCAGCGGGAGCGCCAGCTCCTGGACGAGGTCGGCCGGCTTCGGTCCGGCAAGGAGCTTGTCGATGAGGTCGTCGGTGATCTTCTGGATGGTCGGGCGCAGCGCCTCCACCCGTTTGAAGGTGAACGGGCCGGTCATGATCCGCCGGTAGCCGGAGTGTTCGGGGGCGTCCGAGTTGAAGACGGAACGCGGGCGGTACGACACCGCGGCCGCCATGCCCTCGTTCCAGTGCGGGAAACCGGGCAGCCGCTCGTCGACGCTGACCCGGGGATCACTGAGCAGAGCCCGCTGTGCGGCGTGACCGGTGACGATCCAGGGGGTGCTGCCGTCCCAGATCCGTACTTTCGCGAGCGGCTTCTCGGCGGTAAGGGTCCGTAAGGCCGGTGGAGGATCGAACGGGCAGCCTTCCGCCCGGGGCATCGGCCACTCGGGGGCCTGGGCTTCCCTGATCGTTGCGGCGTCTGTCGGTGCGTCGGGCATGTCCATCCTCTGGTGGTCGGCCGGGGTGTCATTCCTTGATGTGGATCGTCAGCGCGGGACAGACGGTGGCCGCGCACTGGCCGGCCGCGACGCACCTGTCCTGCTCGACGGTTACTTTCACGGGCTGCTCCGCATCGCCGGAGGGAAGTGCGGTGTGGTCGTCCGTCGACCGCGCCACTGAGTGAACTCCTGCCCAGTTCCTAAGTCAATCGATTGATTCAAAATCTCTTGAGAGGGCGCGATGGAGCTTTCGCGGAGGTGCGGCGGTGGGTGATGTCGTCCGTGACGGACCGTCAAGAACCTTCTGTGACAGGGGCCGTCCACACTCCGACGATCGCGTCTACCAGACCGGTGCCGGCATCGTGCCAGCTGGCCCTGGGCGTCGGAGTGCCGAGGGCGAGTGCACGCTCACGCTCGGCGCACATGTGGAGGATCAGATGCCGGGTCATGGCGGTACGTTCCGCGCGCACCACGGTCGGCAGGTCGGGCAGACACCGGTGCAGACCGTCGAGGATCTGCCGCCACATGGCAGCGTTGAGCGTCTCGTCGACGACGATCTCGTGGAGCGCGGGGTCGGCCATCACCTGGGCGCAGAACCGCGCGAACCAGGTGGGACTGCCCAGCTCCGCCAGATACTCGGTGGTCGGCCGTACCAAGCACGCCACCCAGTCCCGGAGTTCGGTGGAATCGCCCGTCTCGGCCAGCAGCCGCTCGATCACACACTCGAGCCGCGCGGTGTGGTGGCGGGTGATCGCGCGTACCAGGTCCGCCTTGGTGCCGAAGTGGTATCCGACCACGGCGGTGTTGCCCTGTCCCGCGGCCTCGCTGATCTGACGGTTCGACACGGCATGGACCCCGCGCTCGGCGAACAGCCGCTCCGCCGTGTTCCGGATGACTTCCCGGGTCGCTCGGACCTGCTCGGCCCGGACACCTCTGCCCGCCATGTCCGCCACCGTACCGGGAGCGGTGGCCCTGGACGGAAATCAATGAAGTGATTTAGGTTTTGGGCTCGTCGGTCGACGGGACAGGTCGGCCTGGGGGCCGGAGATCCCGGAAAGGTGGTGATGATGGCAAGCGGGACGAGACGGGACGCTCAGGTCAAGGCGACACGGGAAGCGCTCCTGGACGCGGCGGAGGGGCTGTTCGCCGAGCACGGGGTGTACGCGGTCGGCAACCGTCAGATCAGCGAGGCCGCGGGGCAGGGCAACAACGCCGCCGTCAGCTACCACTTCGGTGCCAAGGCCGAGTTGGTGCGGGCCATCGTCCGAAGGCACGCCGAGCGGATCGAAGTCGTCCGCGTACGCATGCTGACCGCCATCGGCGACTCCTCCGACCTGCGGGACTGGGTGGACTGCTCGGTCCGGCCCGTCACCGAGCACCTGGAGACCCTGGGCTGTCCCAGCTGGTACGCCCGGTTCATCGCGCAGGTCTCGGCCGATCCCGCCCTCTACGCGATCACGGAGGAGGAGTACTACGACGCCTCCCCGTCCCTGGGGAGACTCGAGGACGGCCTCACGCGCTGCGTGCCCGGACTGACCGCGGAAGTGCGCGCCGAACGTGCCGTCATGACACGGCACTTGATCGTCCAGATCTCCGTCGAGAGGGAACGGGCCCTCGCCGATGACACCGTCGCCCTCCGGCCGACGTGGCATGAGGCCGCCACCGGCCTCGTCGACGCGATCGTCGCGGTGTGGGAGGCGCCGGTGACGCCCGGCGTCTGACCGGCAGCCGCTCACGTCACGAAGTGGCCGTCGCCGAGGGGGACTTGGCGGAACGCCGGTTCCCGGCCGCGTACCGGAGCGGCGACCGGCGACCGGCTCGTCGTGGCTCTCGCGGTCGGCGTCAGTTCGGATTCCACTCAGCGGGAGCGCGAAGGCGTCGGCCGACCCCCGAACCTACGGTTGAACTCGCGTGCCGGTACCCGGAGTTGGGCTGCCGCGCCGAGCAGCGGAGGAGGCAGGTCGTTGACCGGATGGGATCACTCGACCGACTTCTTGGTGGTGGGGAGCGGTGCGGGCGTCGTCGGGGCGGTGCGGGCGCGAGCGCTCGGCAAGGATGTTCTCGTCGTGGAGAAGGCCGAACTGTTCGGCGGGTCGACCTGTATGTCGGGCGGCGTGATGTGGCTTCCCCACAATCCGCTCATGCGACGCGAGAGCGTTCCCGACTCGGTCGATGCCGCGCTCGCCTACTTCGACACCGTCGTCGGTGACGCGGGGCCGGCGTCGTCGCCCGCCCGCAGACTGGCGTACATCAACTCCGGTGTCGAGATGGTCGAGTTTCTCGAATCCGAAGGCCTGGAGTTCCGGCGCTGCGAGGGCTACAGCGACTACTACTCAGGCGTCCGGGGCTGCGAGGGCGGCTCGGCGCGCGGCAGGGCGATCGAGGCGAAGGCCTTCGACAGGAGACGGCTCGGGCCGTGGCAGGACAGCATCCGCCCCGGCGTCTCCGGCGGCCTCACCGTCTACACCGGCGAGGCGGGACCGATGATGCTGATGCGGACCCGGATCGGGCTGACGGTCCTGGCCAGGGTGGGGCTGCGTACGGCGCTCGGCCGGATCCGCGGGCAGCGGCTCGTGACGAACGGGGCGGCACGGACCGCCCGCCTGCTCCAGGTGCTGCTGCGGCAGGGTGTCGACGTGTGGCTGGAGTCCGCGCTGAAGGACCTCGTCGTCCAGGACGGTCGGGTCGTCGGCGCCGTCCTCCACCAGAGCGGTCGTGACGTACGTGTCCGAGTGCGCGAGGGCGTGCTGCTCGCCGCCGGCGGGTTCGCCCGCGACAAGGAGATGCGCGAACGGCATGCGGGCGGGCGGCCCACCAGCGACCGGTGGACCTCGGCCAACCCGGGCGACACCGGAGAGACGATCCGGATCGCCATGGCCCACGGAGCCGCGACGGACATGCTGGACGAGGCCTGGTGGATGCCCTCGTGGATCATGCCCGACGGAACCCCCAACATGTGCCTCTCCGAACGCAGCAAGCCGGGAGCGGTCATCGTCGACGCAGCGGGCCGTCGGTACTTCAACGAGGCGGTCGCCTATCAGGAGGCCGGCCAGCGCATGCACGCACACGAGCGGGAGTTCGGAGGCGCGATCCCCTCCTGGCTCGTCGTCGACTCCCGGCACCGCACCCACTACCCGTTCGGGATGTCTCCCCCTGGCCGGACACCGCAGGAGTGGATCGCCGGCGGTGCGATGAAGCGCGCCGACAGCCTTGAGGACCTCGCCGGCCAGTGCGGGATCGACGCCGGCGGACTCCTCAAGACGGTCGAGCGGTTCAACCGGTTCGCCGCGGCGGGCGCCGACGAGGACTTCCACCGGGGAGAGGGCGACCACGAGAAGTACTACGGCGACATCACCCACGAGCCCAACCCCTGCCTGGGGCCCGTCTCGAAGCCGCCGTTCTACGCGGTCGCCCTCTATCCCGGGGACATCGGCACCAGCGGCGGACTTCTCTGCGACGAGTTCGCACGGGTACTCGACACCGACGGGACACCGATCGACGGGCTCTACGCCACGGGCAACTGCACCGCGTCCGTGATGGGCCGCAAGTACCTGGGCGCGGGAGCCAGCATCGCCGCGTCGGCGGTGTTCGGCTACGTGGCGGCGAACCACGCGTCGCGGTGACCCACATGGCCGTCGCACCCGCGCTGCTAGCGTGGTGACGGCGCGAACGGGGCACCGCCTCGGTGCACGCCCGCCTGCGCACCCGACCGCTTGGGGGAGATGTGGGGAGAGGCACCGAGCCGAGGCAGCCGGCCGCTCCGGTCTCGGGGCGGCAGGTCGCCCGCCGCGTCCGCATCCTCCGCGCGGCATCCGAACTCGCCGCCCGTGACGGGCTCGCCGGCATCCAGATGCAGGACGTCGCCAAGGAGGCGGGCGTCGCCCTCGGCACGCTGTACCGCTACTTCCCGTCCAAGCCCTATCTGTTCACCGCGGTGTTCGAGTGGCACATCGAGACGACCCTCGAAGGGCACGGCGTGGACATGGTCGTCGACGCGACGACGGACCGGGCGACCGAAGCGGCCGACACCCTCGTCGCGCTCAGCGTGAAGCTGCTGGACAGCCCGCTGCTGGCCTCGGCGACGGCCCTGTCGGCGTTCAGCGAGTACGCGGCGGTGATCCCGACCCGGTTCGACATCGTCGAGAGCTGCCTCGGACAGACCCTGCTGCGGGTCCTGGGCGTCAGCGAGGCCGGGGAACGGGACCGCAGTGTCGTACGGCTGCTCATCTACAGCTGGTGGGGGCTGTTCGTGGCCATGCTCACCCAGGAGATCACCGCCCGGCAGGCCGAGTCGGACCTGCGGCTGGCGACGAGGCTCATCCTCGCGCCGTACGACGAAGGCTGAGCCGGCGTCACACCGCGGCGGGTGATGCGAACCGGCCGATTTCCCCGTGCACGGCCCTTGGGTTGTGCACGTCCGCGTTGGTACGTTGGCGGCGGCAACAAACTGGAATAGATTCTAGTTTCAGCAGAGAGGTGCCGACGACGATGTCTGCCCTTCACCTCGGCTCGCGTCTTGAGGCCGAACGGCCCGTACTGCCTCCGTCGATGATGGAGCGCGTGACGTTGATCATGGATCTCTTCGAGCACCCCCGGACTCGCCTGACACTCGAGACGGTTTCCCGCCGGACCCGGCTGCCGCGCTCGACGGCCCACCGGATACTCGACCAACTGGTCCGGCTGGACTGGCTCCACCACACGGAATCCGGCTACGCGCTGGGACCGCGGGCGCTCGGCCTGGGCGGACGGGAGACCGGACACAGCACCCTGCGTGCCGCCGCGGCGCCCCAACTGCTCGACCTGGCCATGCGGACCAGGATGGTCGTGCATCTCGCGGTGCTCGACGGGCTGGAGATCTACTACCTGGACAAGATCGGGGGCCGGGCAGCCGTGGACGTGCCCTCGCGGGTCGGAGGCAGAGCCACCGCGCACTGCACCGGCCTCGGCAAGGCGATGCTCGCCTTGCTGAGCCCGGAGGAGATCGACGCGCGGTACGCGCCCCTGATGGAGCGGCGCACCCGTCACAGCATCGACCGCCTCGACGTACTGCATCGGGAACTCGGCGCGGTACGCGGCCGGAACGGGCTGGCCCTCGACCATGGGGAGTGTTTCGCGGAGATCGCCTGCCTCGGACTCGCCATCCGCGGGCCCGAAGGGGCGGTTGGAGCGATCTCGGTGGTCGCCGACGCACGCTCCGCGGTGGAACGGGTCGCACCCCTGGTCGTCAACGCGGTCCGGGCCGTCACCGACGAGTTCTTCGCCGGCCGGCGCCCCCACAGTGCGCTGCGGGTTCTCGGCCCCGCTTGAGCGGTCCCGTCCGCCCGAGGTGCGCGGCACGTCGATCGGCAGTACTGGAGTGCCCCACCTTCCGACGCCTGCTCAAGGCCTCCGGATCACCGGCGCGTCCGTACGGTCCACGATGTCCTCGGTCGTCACGCCCGGTGCGCACTCCACGAGTACGAGGCCCTCCGGCGTGATGTCGAGGACGCCGAGGTCGGTGATGATCCGGTGGACGCAGGTCTCGCCGGTGAGCGGCAGGGTGCACTCCTTGAGGATCTTCGGGTTGCCGTCCTTGGCGGTGTGTTCCATCAGGACGATCACACGACGCGCGCCGTGGACCAGGTCCATCGCACCGCCCATGCCCTTGACCATCTTGCCGGGGATCATCCAGTTGGCCAGGTCGCCGGCGACGGACACCTGCATGGCGCCGAGTACGGCGGTGTCGATGTGGCCGCCCCGGATCATGCCGAAGGAGAGCGTCGAGTCGAAGAAGGAGGCGCCGGGCAGGACGGTGACCGTCTCCTTGCCCGCGTTGATGAGATCCGGGTCTGCCTCGTCCTCGGCCGGGTACGGGCCGGTGCCCAGGATGCCGTTCTCCGAGTGCAGGACCACCTGGACTCCCGGCGGGAGGTGGCCGGGGATCAGGGTGGGCAGGCCGATGCCGAGATTGACGTAGGAGCCGTCGGCGAGTTCGGCGGCGGCGCGGGCGGCCATCTCGTCCCGGGTCCAGCCCAGTTGCGTACCGAGGGCGGTGCTCATGCGCGTACGGTCCTCTTCTCTACTTGCTTGTCGGCGGCCTCCGCTGCCGTCAGCTCCACCACCCGCTGGACGAAGACGCCCGGCAGATGCACCTCGTCGGGGCTCAACTCGCCCGGTTCCACGAGCTGTTCGACCTCGGCGACGGTGATCCGGCCGGCCATCGCGGCCGGCGGGTTGAAGTTGGCGGCGGACTTGCGGAAGACCAGGTTCCCGTGGCGGTCGCCGCGCCAGGCCCGTACGAGAGCGAAGTCGGTGGTGATGCCGTGCTCCAGGACGTACGCGCGACCCGCGAAGTCCCGGGTCTCCTTGGGCGGGGAGGCCACCGCGACCGTGCCGTCGGACGCGTAGCGCCAGGGCAGCCCGCCCTTGGCCACCTGCGTGCCCACCCCCGCCGGGGTGTAGAAGGCCGGTATGCCCGCTCCGCCGGCGCGCAACCGCTCGGCCAGCGTGCCCTGCGGCACCAGCTCCACCTCCAACTCGCCCGACAGGTACTGCCGGGCGAACTCCTTGTTCTCGCCCACATAGCTGCCGGTCACCCGGGCGATCCGGCCGTCGGCCAGCAGGACCCCGAGTCCGTGCCCGTCCACACCGCAGTTGTTCGACACGACCCGCAGACCGGTGGTGCCACGGGCGTGCAGGGCCCGGATGAGTACGTCGGGGATGCCGCTGAGACCGAAGCCGCCGACGGCCAGCGACGCGCCGTCGGGTATGTCGGCGACCGCCTCGGCGGCGCTCGCACGGACCTTGTCCATGGGGAGTGGGCCTTTCTGCTGCTCTTGCTCTACGGGTGCACGGCGTCCGAGATCGGTTTGGCGCCGCCGTGTGCGGTGAGGCCGCCGTCGACCGGGATCTCGGCGCCAGTGATGAAGGACGCGTCGTCGGACAGCAGGAACGTCACGAGCGGGGCGATGTCGTCGACGCTCCCGGTGCGGCCGAGGGGCGTTCCGAGGAGGTTCGCCTCGCGGAAGCCCGGCGCGGCGAAGGCGGTCATGTCCGTCTCGATGAAGCCGGGGTGGACGATGTTCACGCGGATACCGCGCGGCCCCAGTTCCATGGCGGCGGTTCTCGTCAGGCCGCGCAACGCCCACTTGCTGGCCGTGTACGCGACGGGATAGTGGGCGGTCAGCGCCGCCGACGAACCGACGTTCACGATCGACGCCCCCGGCCGCATCAAGGGCACGAGATGCTGGATGCCCAGCAGCGGACCGGTGACGTTCACCGCGTGGACCCGGGCCATGTCCTCGGGGCGTACGTCGTCGATACGGGCCCGCCAGGTGACGCCCGCGTTGTTGACCAGGCCGTGCACCTGCCCGTACGACTCCCGCAGTTCGGCGGCGAGTTCGGCCCACTCCTTCTCGCCGGTGACGTCGAGCCGCCGGCAGCCGGGTGCCTCGGTCACGTCGGTGGCGATCACCCGGGCGCCCTCCCGGGCCAGCGCCTCGGCCTCGGCGGCACCCTGACCTCCGGCCGCGCCCGTGACGACCACGACCTTGCCGAGGAGCCGCTGCCGGCCGGCGCCGGTCACGGCCGCTCCCGCAGCCGCCGCCGGGCGACCGGCACAGGCACCGGATCGGCCCCGGCCACCACGGTGTTGGAGACGCTGCCGATGCCCTCCACAGTGAGCGTCACCGTGTCGCCGGGCCGGAGCGGCGCCGGGTCCTGGCGCCCTCGTACGCCCCACAGCTCCGCCAGACACCCGCCGTTGCCGCAGGTCCCCGAGCCGAGAACGTCGCCGGGGCGGACGGCGGTGCCGCGCGAGGCGTACGCGACCATCTCCTCGAACGTCCAACTCATGTTGGACAGCAGGTCCTTGCCGACGATCGTGCCGTTCACCTCCGCCGTCAGCTCCAGACGCAGAAAACCGTCCGCGTCGCGGTACTCCTCCAACTCGTCGGCGGTGACCAGGTACGGGCCCAGCGTGGAGGCGGTGTCCTTGCCCTTGCAGGGGCCGAGGCCCACCCTCATCTCGGCCGACTGGAGATCGCGGGCGGACCAGTCGTTGAAGACCGTGTAGCCGACGATGTGCTCACGGGCCTGCTCGGGGGTGAGGTCGCGGCCCTCCTTGCCGATCACGGCAGCGACCTCCAGTTCGAAGTCGAGCACGCTCGACCCCGGCGGCATCGGGATGTCGTCGTGCGCGCCGTACACCGCGTAAGGGTTGGTGAAGTAGAACGTCGGGGCCGCGTACCACCGCTCCGGCACCCCGGCGGCCCCGTCCACCGACCGCCGTACGCCCTCGACGTGCTCCTCGAAGGTGACGAAGTCCCGCACTGTGGGCGGCTGGAGCGGCGGCAGCAGCCGTACCTCCGACAGGGGGACGGGCGCGCCCACGGGGCGGGTGTCGACGGCTTCGAGCGGTGACGTGCCGTCCGGCAGGGCTCGTACGGCGTTGCCTTCCACGATGCCGCAGTGGCGATGCCCCTCGTGCAAGTAAGTGGCGATGCGCATGAGTTGCCTCTCAGACCGGCGGGGCGACGAACACCCCGCGGTCGACGTCGTTGAAGGACTCCTTGGCGACCAGTTCGTTCATCGGGTTCGCCGTGCCCCACTGGTCGGTGACCTCGGGCTGTGAGAAGTCGTAGACGTGGGGATGCCAGGTGTCCTCGTCGAGCAGCTCCAACTCCGTTGTGTACTCGACGGTGTTGCCGTGCGGGTCGAGGAAGTACGTGAAGGTGTTGTCGCCCGCCATATGCCGGCCCGGGCCCCAGACCTTCTGGAAACCGGCCCGCATCACCCGGCCGGAGCCGCGCATGTACTCGTCCAGGCCGCGCATCTCGAACGAGACATGGTGCAGAGAGGTGTGCGGGCCCTTGGCGATGGCCATGGAGTGGTGCTGGTTGCTGATCCGCATGAAGTGCATGACGTCACCGACGTACGGCGAGCTGAGCGTGTCGGAGTGACGGAAGCCGAGGTGACGCTCGTACCACTCGCGGGTCCTGTCGAGGTCCGGCGAGTTGAGGACGACGTGCGACAGCTTGACCGGGATCGCCTCCTTCTCCTCGATCCGGCGGTGCTGCCTGACCTCGACATCGGCGGAGACCTCGATCGTGCGTCCGTCGATGTCGAAGAAGCGGAAGCCGTAACCGCCGCCGGGCGTGTCCACCTTGCCCGGCTGCGACACCAACTGGACGCCACCGGCGAGCAGTTGCTCAGCGAGAGCGTCCACGTCCGCCGCACTCCCGGCACCGTAGGACACCAGGTCGAGCCGCTTCTCGTCGGCCTTCCGCAGCCGTACGACGTACTGCTCGGGCGAGCCCTCGGCGGCCAGGAAGGAGATCCCGGAGTCCTCGGCGACCTTGGTCAGGCCCCACACACCGGCGTAGAAGTCGAGCTGCTTGTCGTAGTCGGGCACGGCGAGGTCGACGTGCCGGAGGTGCGTGAGCAGACGGTCACTCATGGGGGGTTCCTCCTCGGACGAGGTTGAGCAGGGCGGCGGCGTTGCCGCCCCGCACCGCGTGGAAGTCGTGGTCGGGCAGATCTGCCGTGCGCAGTGCGCCCAGCGGGTCGTCGGTGCCCATGTCGAAGGGGAAGTCGGAGCCGAGCAGAACCCGGTCGGCGCCGACGGCACGGATCAACTCCCGCAGTACGTACGGGTTGTGGACGAGCGAGTCGAAGTACACCTGCTTGAGATAGCTGCTCGGTTCCCGCTCGCAGTCCCGGGCGTCGGGGCGGACCCGCCAGGCGTGGTCGGAGCGGCCGACGTGGGTCGGCAGATAGCCGCCGCCGTGCGCCGCGATCAGCTTCAGGCCCGGATGGCGGTCCAGGACGCCGGAGAAGATCAGCTGGGAGAGGGCGATCGCGTTCTCGGTGGGCTGGCCGACGGTGTTGGACAGGTACCACTGGTCGAGCCGCTCGTCGAGCGTGCAGCCGAAGGGGTGCAGGAAGAGGACGGCACCCGTCTCCTCCGCACGGGACCAGAAGGGTTCGTACGCCGGATCCGACAGCTCGTGACCGGGCGCGTGCGAGGAGATCTCCACGCCCTTCAGGCCCTGGTCGAGTGCGTGGTCGAGCAACTCCACCGTGAGGTCGGGGTGTTGGAGCGGGACCAGGCCGAGGCCGTGCAGCCGGTCGGGGGCCTTCGCGCAGTGCGCGGCAGTGCCCTCGTTGGCCAACTGGCAGAGCCTCTCGGCCAGTTGCGGCTCGGCCCAGTAGTGGTAGTGCGACGGGGACGGGCTGACCAGCTGAATGTCCACGCCCTGCGCGTCCATGGCGGCGAGGCGCACGGCGACGTCCGTCAGTTTCGGCACGCGCGCGCCGACCATGGGGCCGTTGACGGCCAGGGCCGCCCGGCCGTTGCGGCGGGCGTCCAGTGCGCGGGCCTCGGCGAGGCCGGGCCGGCCGGCGACGGCCTCCTCGACCTCCGGGAGCAGGAGATGGGCGTGGACGTCGATCGTCGGGGGCGAGAGGGGCTCGGTCACGGGAGTTCCTTCAGAGCGCTCATCGTGCGGCCCATCAGCGCCGCCACGTCCTTGCCGCGTTCCTGGTCGGGCGCCCTTTCGAGCAGCCACCGGCCGACCTGGACGGAGGCCTCGACGACCATCCGCACCCGGGGCAGCCGTCGGACGCGATAGTCGGTGAGGAGCTGGTCGTCCCAGCCGTCGCGGCCGGTCAGCAACTCGGCCAGGACCAGGACGTCTTCGAGGGACATCGCGGCGCCCTGGGCGAGCGTGGGCGGACAGCAGTGGACAGCGTCACCGACCAGCACCACCCGGCCGCGGTGCCACGGGCCCTCGACCAACAGCTGGTCGAAGTATGCGTAGTTGACGGCCTTCGGATCGGTGAACGCGGTGCGGATCTCCTCCCACGCCCCGCCGTAGCCCTCGCTCAGCGCTCGCATCTCGTCGGCGTACGCGTCGGGGTCCAGCGCGGCCCGGTCGCGGGCCCGCTCCACGAGATAGGCGTAGACCGTGTCCTCGCTGGTCGGGCAGTACCCGGCGATGAAACAGCGACCGCCGTACATCATCTCGGTACGGGTGACACCGGCCGGACGGCGTGCGGGGGCGCGCCAGATGCCCATGCCGGTGGGTTCGGGTCTCTCGGTGATGCCGATCATGTCGCGGGTGG
This sequence comes from Streptomyces sp. NPDC002156, assembly GCF_053593675.1. Classification (NCBI taxonomy): domain Bacteria; kingdom Bacillati; phylum Actinomycetota; class Actinomycetes; order Kitasatosporales; family Streptomycetaceae; genus Streptomyces; species Streptomyces sp. NPDC002156. The sequence goes on from NZ_JBSFDA010000038.1 coordinate 37,642, forward strand.
CGGAGTGCAGTCCGTCGGCGCCGACCACCAGGTCGTAGCGGCGGCTCGTACCGTCCGAGAAGGTCACGTCCACGCCCTCGCCGTCCTGCGCGAAGGAGGTGGCCGTCGTGCCGAGGCGGACCCCGGCGCCCGAGGCGCGCACCTGGTCGATGAGGAGCTGCTGGAGCCCGGGCCGCTGCATACCGATGTGGGCGGGCAGGTCCTCGCCGCCGGTGCGGAGTTCGTCGTGGGCGTAGATCACCGTGCCGTCGGGGGTGAGGATGGCGACGCCGTCGGCCGCGTAGCCGTCCTTCTCGATGCCTCCGAGGACGCCGACCTCTCGGAGCACGCGAAGGGCGTTGCCCTGAAGGGTGATGCCGGAACCGGCGGCGGCCTTCCAGTCGGGGCTCGCCTCGACGAGGTCGACCGCGATGCCGGCTCGGCGCAGGAGGACGGTGAGGGTGTTGCCGGAGGTTCCTCCGCCGATGATCAGGACGGTGCGGGTGAGGCCGTTGGCCATGTCGGGGTTACCTCCGGGGTGAGGCCGCGCGGCTTTGGGCGGCAGGGTGCTCCGTTGAGGGCGGTACGTAGGGTGTGGGCTGTGTGTGGCTGGTCGCGCAGTTCCCCGCGCCCCTTTGGGGCGCCCGGGCTCGCGCCGGACTTCAGAGCGGGCTACTTCACCGCGATGGGGTTGACCGGGGAGCCGACGGCTCCGGTTATGGGTAGTGGGGCGGCCGTGAGCCAGAACTCGTATGCGCCGTCCTCGGCGCAGTCCGCTGCCAGGGTGTCCAGGTCCCACATCTCGCCGATCAGTAGGCCGATGTTGGGGATGACGACCTGGTGCAGTGGCTGGAAGGCGTGGTCGAACTCGTTCGGCCGTACCTCGAGGCCCCACGTGTCGGTGGCGATCGCGGTGATCTCGGTGCTGTGCAGCCAGCCCGCCGTGGTGAACGACAGGCCGGGTGCGGGACCGCCCGCGTAGTCGCCCCAGCCGTCGCGCCGGGCACGGGTCAGCTGTCCCGTGCGGACGAGGACGATGTCGCCCCGGCCGACGGTCACCCCGTGCGCCTCGGCGGTGGCGCTCAGGTGCTCCTCGGTGATGGCGAAGCCGTCGGGCAACTCGCCCCGCTCGCCGATGACCTGGCCGACGTCGAGGAGTACGCCGCGTCCGGCGACGTACGGTGCCATGTGCTCGATGCCGGTGACGAGGTCGCCGTCGGAGGTGACCACCTTCTCGGCGTCGCGGCCGTTCCACGCCTTGCCGTGGTCGAAGATGTGCCCGAGCCCGTCCCACTGGGTGGAGCACTGCAACGGCATCGCGATCACGTCGTCGGCGCCGCCGATACCGTGCGGGAAGCCCTGGTTGCCGAGGGCCGCGTCGGTGCCGGTGTCGAGCATGGTGTGCACGGGGTTGGTGCGCCGGCGCCAGCCCTTCTGCGGCCCGTTCATGTCGAACCGCTGCGAGAGCGAGAAACTGACGCCCCGTCGGACGAGCGCGGCACCCTCGCGCCGCTTGGCCTCGTCGAGGAAGTTGAGGGTGCCCAGCACGTCGTCCTCGCCCCAACGCCCCCAGTTGGAGTACGACTTGGCGGCCTCGGCGATGGCCCCTTCCGGGTCGTGACGGTCGAGGCCGCCGGTGCGGTTGGCGTGGTCGAGGCTCATGCCGACTCCTCCGCCGTACAACGTGTGCGCTGGACGCCGAGACCGGTGATGGAGCCCTCCATGACGTCGCCGTCGCGCAGCAGCCGTCCCCAGTGGATGCCGTTCCCGGCCGGGCTGCCGGTCAACACCAGGTCGCCGGGCAGGAGTTGGGCGGTCTGCGAGATGTACGACACCAGCCGTGCCACACCGAAGAGCATGTCCTTGGTGGACTCGTCCTGCATGGTCTCGCCGTTGAGCTTGAGGGTGACCCGCAGATCGCCGGTGTCCGCGATCGACCCGGCCGGTACGAGCCAGGGGCCGAGCGGGGTGAACCCGGGGGCGTTCTTGCTGCGCAGCCAGTCGGTGCCGATGGCCTTCATGTCCCGGCGGAACACCGTGGCGCGGTCGGTGAGGTCGTTGGCGATCGTGTACCCGGCGACGTACTCCAGGGCCTCCTCCACCGGTACCCGGTGAGCCGACTTGGCGATGACGACCGCCAACTCCAGCTCCCAGTCGGGCTGTTCGGCCCAGGAGGGGAGTACGACATCGTCGTACGGGCCCGTGATCGCGCTCGGCAGGCCGATGAACACGTACGGCAGGTCCTCGGCCGCCCGGCGGTCCATGACCGCGGCGATCTCGGCCCGCGCCTCCTCGACCGTGCGCGGGTCGTCCGGAGAGCGGTGGGCCACCTCCAGGTCGATCACGTGCTGCCGGTAGTTGGCGCCGGACTGGAAGATCTGCCGGGGCTCCAGCGGGGCGTGCACCCGCAGGCCCTCCAGCGGCCGCCAGCCGAGGGCGGTGTCGGCGGCGAGGGTGTGCAGGACGGGGAGGGTCTCCTCCCACCGCTCCACCACGGCACGGACGCCGGACGGCGCCCGGTCCAGGGCCGTGCTCAGGTCGAGCACCCGGTCCTCGACCAGGAGACCGGGGAACGGCTCCCCGTCCGGTGCGGAGAACGTGCCGAGCGCGAACGGGCCGGCAGGTTGCGCGAGCGTTGCCATCAGATTTCCTTCTGCTGGGGTGCGGTCTACTCTGACCTCGAACTACTGATCACGGAAATCAATCTTCTGTATGTGCCGAATCCATGGCATGGATGGCTCTCGCTCGCTAGGTGGTACCCGGTGAACCTGTCCAGACTCGACCTCAATCTGGTCCTCGCCCTGCGCGCGCTGCTGGAGGAGCGCAACGTCACCCGGGCGGGTGAGCGCATCGGGCTCAGCCAGCCCGCGATGAGCGCGGCGCTGTCCCGGCTGCGCCGCCACTTCGACGACGAGCTGCTTGCCCGGACCGGCAACTCCTACGAGCTGACCCCGCTCGGCACCGCCCTGCGGGACCGCAGCGCCACCGCGTGCGACCTGCTGGAACGGGTCTTCGCCAGCCAGGCCGACTTCGACCCGGCCGCCGAGTCCCGCGAGTTCACCCTGCTCGCCTCCGACTACGGGGCGGCCGTCTTCGGTGCCGCGCTCGCCCGCGCCCTGCACGAGGAGGCGCCCGGTATCCGGCTCACCTTCCAGCACCCGGCGCCGTCCGTCGTCGACAACACCGCCACCGTGCTGAGCACCGTCGACGGACTCCTGATGCCGCACGGCGTGATCGACGGCTTCCCCGCGGTCGACCTGCATCAGGACCGCTGGCTGTGCATGGTCGCCGACGACAACCCGGAGGTCGGCGACGAGCTGACGTTGGACCAGCTGGCGCGTCTGCCCTGGGCGGTCTACCAGCGCCCTTACGACGCCCCGGTCGCCCGGCAGCTCAGCATGATAGGGATCAGCCCCCGGACGGAGGTCTCGGTGCAGACCTTCCAGTTGCTGCCCCACATGGTCGAGGGCACCCGGCGGGTCGCGATGATCCAGGAGCGCCTGGCCCGCAAGGCGGTCCGCTCCGCGGCGGTGCGTGTCCTGGCCTGCCCGTTCGAGGCGGTTCCCGTGCGGGAGGCGTTGTGGTGGCATCCGGTGCATGCGCAGGATGCGGCGCATATTTGGCTCCGCCAGAAGGCGGCGGCTGTGGGAGCGACGCTCACTGGACCCGCCTAGGCGCGGGGCTGTGTCAATTTGCGGCTCCGCCGCGTGGGCGCGAGCAACCACGAACAAGCCGCACCCGCCGTTGCACATCCCGTGGCAGTGGCGACTGCGGCTTGTCGGTGGCTGGTCGCGCAGTTCCCCGCGCCCCTAGGTGGGCTGTCCTGCCCTCAGTCCGATTGCTACGAAGGCCGTGGCCAGGCCCAGCAAGCCCACCGCACCCGCCAGACTCCCCACCGCCGATTCGCCCACCAGCAGCACCAACGGGCATATGAACTCCCCGCCGAAGAACGCTGCCATCCACAGCCCCGTTCCGCGCCCGCGGTCCTCGAAATCGAGGCGCGACATCGCGCTGGTCAGGAGGGCCGGCAGGAGCATGCCGGTGCCCACGCAGTTGACGACCGCCCCGGCGACCAGCAGCGGGGCGCTGCCCGCGAGGAACATCAGGCCGAAACCGGCGGCGCAGACCGCGAGGACGGCGGGCAGCATCGGGTCGGGGGAGCGTCCCAGGCGGGCGAAGGTGATCGCGCCGCCGACGGTGGCGGCACTGGCGATGGCGGTGGACAGGCCGATCACACCGGAGTTCTCCACGCCGAGGTCGTCGAGGAGGTACGCCATCTCCACCGGGACCGTGTAGAAGACCATCGCCCCGAAGAAGGTCAGCGCGCAGATGCCTCCCAACTGCCGCCAGGGGAAGGGGCGGTGGGCCTCCGCACCGGCCGTGACCTCGGAACCGGAGGCCGGTCGAGCCGCAGGGTTGGGCAGCGCGGCGGCCATCAGCGGAGCGAGTGCCAGGCTCACCGCGTACACCCAGAACGGAATGCGCCAGCCGGCCGATCCGGCGGCGCCGCCGATCACGAAGAAGGCGGTGGCCGACGCCGAGGCGCACATGGTCTGCAGGGCGAGGTACTTCACCCGTCGGCGGCCGGAGTAGTAGTCGCCGATCAGGGTCGTGCAGCACGTCATGATCGCGGCCTCCGTGACCCCGACCAGGGCGCGGCTGGCGATGATGCCGCCCAGCGAGTCCAGCCAGAGCGGCGCCGTACCGAACACGGCGTACAGCAGGGTCGCCATGATCAGCAGGCGCTTGCGGCCCACCCGGTCCACGATCACCCCGGCGAACGGGGCCAGCAGCGCCAGCGCCAGCGCCGGAACGGTCAGCGCGAGGGGCACCAGCGCCTTGGCGCCGGGGACCGACGCGAAGTGGTCCTGCATCTTCGGCAGCACCGGAGCGATCAGCACCGCGCCCAGGATCGGCAGACAGCTGCCCGCCATCAGCAGGGTCACGCGCAGGAGATGGGCCGGGCCCGAGACCTCCAAGGAGGACGGCGCGTCGTCGTCGACCGTGGCGGAAGGGAGTGGCAGAACGGGACCGGGCATGGCGACTCCAGGGACGGTATCGGGGGAGCGGGCATGCCGGTTCTCACGGGCGCCAACGGCGCACGGCATGCTGCGGACGGCCGCACGACGGCGGCTGGTCCGGACAGCTGCGTGCGGGTAGGGACGACTATGGGTCGTCGTACGCCGCGTCGCCATCCTCCCCGCGATCCGAATCCCGTATCCGGCTCATCCACGCGGTGGATGAGCCTGCCCCGCACCCCCGAAGGGGCGCGGGGCGCGAACCGTGTGCGGCGGAGCGCTCGACAGTGGTCAGAAGCCTCCGGGCGTGCGGCCGAGCGTGCCCGTCGGGTCGCCGGGGTCGGCGCCCTCGACCCGGCCGAAGTACAACTCGACCTGGGAACGGAAGCGCTCGACGGCCGCGCGGTCGGACATGAACGTCGCGAACGCCTTCGGGTCGGTGTTCCTGTACGAGGCCAGCGGCTTGAGGCCGGTCGGCGGGGCGACGTCCTCGCGGACGGACCAGGTCCAGGTCGCGATGGCGTTCTTCTGCACGGCCTGGGAGTCGAGCCAGCTCATGAAGAGCTTGGCGCCCGCCTTGTGCGGGGCGTCCTTGAAGATGGCACCGCGCTGGGCCCAGGAGTTGAAGCGCTCGCTGTCGGAGAAGACCTGGGCGCCGTTCGGCCGGGCGTCGCCACCGACGGCGATCGAGGCCAGGTAGTCACCGCTCGCCACTCCGGCGGCGGAGCCGGGGACCCCACGGATCAGCTTGGGGTTCTGCTCGATCAGCCGGGCGAGGTAGTCCCAGCCGTACTCGTCGACGATCTGCTTGTAGCCGAACAGGACGGCGTCGTCGTCGTTCGGGTAGGTCAGGATCAGCTTGTTCTTGTACTCGGGCTTCAGCAGGTCGGTGCCCTTGAAGTCGGTCGCCTTCGCCGGGAGCTGCTTGGTGTTGACGATGTAGGAGAAGGCACCGTAGAAGACGCCGGTGTAGTAGCCGTCCTTGTCCTTGGCGTTGGCGAAGATCTTGTCCCAGCCCACCGGCTTGTACTTCAGCAGGTCGCCCTGCTTCTTCCAGCGGTCGAAGTCCTGCGTGGTCTGGAGGATCGCGGCGTCGGCGGTCAGCCTGCCGGAGGCGAGCTGGTTGTCGATCCGGGCGTCGTGGTACTTGCTCAGGTCGGTGACCAGGTTGAGCTTCATGTCTGGGAACTGCTGCCGGAACGCGGCGGCCAGGCCGTCCCACTGGCCGGGGGCGTCGCCTCCCATGTAGACGGTGACCTTGCTGCCTTCGACCTTCGCGGCCTTGTAGAGCGCCTGGAGCTGGTCCTGCTCGCTGACGGTGGCGTGCCGGGGAGTGGTGGGGCCGGCCATGGCGGTCGTACCTACGGCGGTCAGGGCCAGGGCGGTGGCGATGGCCGCGCCGATCAGCTTGTTCCTGTGCTTCATGGCGTAGTGCTGCCTCTCATGTGCTGGTGCGCGCGTTGTTGGTGCGTGAGTGCGCCCCGCAATCGTTTGATGTTTCAAACGTTGCGATACGGAGCACGCTAGAGGAGGAAGTTTGAAAGTTCAAACGCGCAGCCCTAGGATGTGACCATGCCCACGACGCCCCGCTGGTTGGACACCGAGGAACAGCGAGCCTGGCTCGCCTACATCGAGTTCTCCACGCACCTGTCCGACCATCTGAACCGCCAGCTGCGACGGGACGCCGGCCTGACCCACGCCGACTACACGCTGCTCGCCCACCTGTCGTCCGTCCCGGACGAGGCTCTGACCATGTCCGAGCTGGCCGAGCGGCTGAAGATCACCCGCAGTCGGCTCACCCATGCGGTGACTCGCCTTCAGCAGGCCGGTCACGTGGATCGACGTGACGATCCCGTGAATCGGCGCAACCAGCTTGCCGTACTCACCGATCAGGGGCGTGAGCTGTTGGAGCGGGCGGCGCCTGGGCATGTGGACGCGGTGCGGCGGGCCGTTTTCGATGCGTTGACTGCCGAGCAGGTGCGGGAGTTTGCGGAGATCGGGGAGGCGATCAACGCGGCGTTGCGGCGTGTGGACGCCGGGGATGACGATGTCGAGGGTTTGCCTTGGCGGCGCCGGTAGGGGTGTGCCGCGAAGGGTTGTTGGTTTGGTGCGGGCCCGGTGGGGGCTGGTCGCGCAGTTCCCCGCGCCCCTTGGTCGGTCAGGGCGAGGTCCCCGACATCGCGCCCGGGATCACCGCGCTTTGAGTGCCGGAGAAGATGACACCGGGTTCGGACGGGGCGTGGTTGAGGACCCACAGGCCGATCAGGGTGGCGAGGGTGAAGACGACGGCGATCAGTACGGCCAGGACGAGGCGGCGGCGTCGCTCCCGGCGTAGCCAGTCGCCGCGTGCCGTGCGGTAGGCGTCCGGGGTGGGAGTGGCGCTCACTCCGCCCGCCAGGGTCTCCAGAGCGGCCTGCAACTCCCGTTCCGTACGGTCCTGTTCTGTGAAGTGATCGTTGTTCATCGCCGTGTCTCCATCGCCTGGGTCAGAGCGGCGATGCCGCGTGCGGTGTGCGTCTTGACCGAGCCGCAGGAGATGCCCATCGCGGCGGCGATCTCGCTCTCCTTGAGGCCCAGCCAGTGCCGCAGGACCAGCGCCTCGCGCTGTCGGGCGGGCAACTGCTGGAGGGCGCCGATCAGTACGCGCTGGTCGTCGTGGAGCAGAGCGGTGCTCTCGGCGGAGGCGACCGAGTCCTCCGGCGCGGGCGGGTTCTCCACATGCCGGCGGGCGACCTGGAGGTGGCGTATGCGCATCCGGGTCAGATTGCACACCGTGGAGCGCAGATACGCCTCCGCCGCCCCGGTCTCCCGCAGCCGCCGCCACTTCCGGTAGAGCTGGTAGTAGGCCTCGGCCACCACGTTCTCCGGGTCGTCCGCGCCGAGCAGGACGGCCAGCCGCAGCATCGAGGAGTAGTGCAGCTCGAACAGGCTGGCGAGGGCGGCCTCGCGTTCGAGGTCGGCCGGATCGCCGACCACCGGGGCCAGGATCTCGCTCGCGGCGGCGGGCCGGGGAACCGACGGCGCGGTGACGGCCGGTTCGGCCAGGGCGGCGGTCCCCGGTGGCAGCACCGGCAGGTGTGTGGGCTGTCTGCGTCTCACGGGTTGTTCGCTCCCGTCTCGGGGCGCCGCCTGACGATCAGGCGGGACGGCAGGTCGGTCGCGTCGGCGCCGCGCGGGACGCCGAGACGTTCAAGGGCCGCCGTGCCGAGGACGGCGACGGCCAGATTGAGCAGAAGGGCGGCCAGACCGGCGTAGATCTGGAGGGGCTGGTCGGCGGAACCGAACGCCACGATGGACGAGAAGCCCTCGCGCACCACCATGAACGTTCCTGCCACCATGCCGATGGCCCACCCTGCGAGCAGCGCACGCGGATGCAGCCGCCCGGTGACGAGCCCGACGGCGACGGCCGGGAAGATCTGCAGGATCCAGACGCCGCCCAGGAGCTGGAGATTGACGGCGTCCTGGTCGCGCAGCCCGAACACGAACGCCACCGCCCCCACCTTCGCGGTGAGCGACACCGCCTTGGCGATGCGCACCTGCCGCTTGGGCGTGGCCGTCGGGTGGACGTACTCGACGTACACATTGCGTACGAAGCTGGTGGCGGCCGCGATCGACATCACGGCCGCCGGAACCAGCGCGCCCACGACGATCGCGCCGAACACCAGGCCCGCGAGCGGCCCCGGCATCAGCTGGTCGACCAGCATCGGTACGGCCGCCTCGGCACCGCCCTCCGGAGCCTGGACCCCCGCCGCCAGGGCCGCGATGCCGAGGAAACCGAAGAGCGCAAGGAGCCCCGTCCACGCGGGCAGCGACACGGCGACCTTGCGGACGGTACGCGTGCCGTCGGCCGCGAAACCGGCGGTGAGGACGTGCGGGTACATCAGCAGCGCCAGTGCCGAGCCCAGGGCGAGCGTGGCGTACGCCGGCTGCTGCTCGGGGGAGAGGAGCAGGGGCGAGTGGGCGGCGTCAGTGCCGCCGAGCCGGCGCGCCGCCCCGTCGAAGACCGCGCCGGGCCCGTCGAACCGGTCGAGCACCAGCCAGCACACGGCGGTCAGTGAGACGAAGACGGCCACCGCCTTGAGCGCCGAGATGACGGCCGGCGCGCGCAGCCCGTGCCGGTACGTCGCCACCGCGAGCCCCGCGAACAGCGCCACCATGACCAGGTCCCCGGCGGCACCCCGGGGGTAGAGGCCCCCGGCGGTCAACACAGCCCGTATGCCCAGGAGTTGTAGCGCCAGATACGGCATCGTCGCGAGGATCCCGGTCAGCGCGACCACCAGGGCCAGCGGCGGTGAACCGTACCGCCCGCGCACGAAATCGGCGGCCGTGATGTAACCGTGCCGCCGCGCCACGGCCCACAGTCGGGTGAGGAGGACGAAGGCCAGCGGGCAGACGATCACCGTGTACGGGACCGCGAAGAACGCCGGTGCGCCATTTCCGTACGCCAGTCCAGGGACGGCGGTGAAGGTGTACGCCGTGAAGATCGTGCCGCCGAGCAGCAGCCAGGTCCACACCGGGCCGAGACTCCGGTCGGCCAGCGCCCAGCCCTCCAGCGAGGGCAGCCGGTCGTTCGGGCGCAGCCGGCGTGCGGTCACGGCGAGCAGCGACGCCCCGCCGATCACGGCGAGGAACGTCGCGGTCATGGCGCTGTCCGCCATGGGTCACCGTCCTTGGTGTGCCTGGAGCCCTCGCCGGAGAGTTGCGCGGGTGGCCGGTTCGGAGGACAGGGAACCGACGGGAAATCTTCTGGAAATTCGGTGTCAACCGTTTCCGGCGGGTGGGCAACTCTTGCACAGACCCACAGCGAGCGGGAGAGGAGCGCAGGTCATGGCACGGACCGGACATCAACGGCTACGACGGGTCGCCGTCGCCGTACTGCTCCTCGCGCCCGCGGCAGGGCTGCTGTGGGTCCCCTGGTACGCCGGTGCGAGCCCGCATCTCGCCGGCACACCGTTCTTCTACTGGTACCAGCTCGCCTGGGTACCGGGCGGCGGGCTCTGCCTGCTCGCCGCGTACGCGCTGACCAGGAAGGACGCCAGCGACCCCTGACAAGGTCGGCCGACCGCCCACGTCACTCCCGCTGAGCCGCTCCCGTCCCTCGAACCCCAGTCCAGCCATCCACCCGTCACCGTCAGGTGAGGAGCCGCCATGTCCGCTTCAGCCATGCCCGAATCCGCCCTCCCGGCACCGGAAGGCCCACCGAACCAGCCGTCCGGATCATCCCGGATGTCCCCGCGCTCGATCCTGCTCTGGACGACCGTCGCCCTGGTCGGCGCCGTCGGCTGGGGCGTCCTCGCGCTGGCCCGGGGCGAGGAGATCTCCGCGGTCTGGCTGGTGGTGGCCGCCCTCGGCTCGTACGCCATCGCCTACCGCTTCTACTCCCGCTTCGTCGTCCGGCACGTGCTGAAGCCGGACGACAGCCGGGCCACTCCCGCCGAACGCCTGGAGGACGGGGTCGACTTCCAGCCGACCGACCGCCGGGTGCTCCTCGGCCACCACTTCGCCGCCATCGCGGGCGCAGGACCGCTCGTCGGACCGGTACTTGCGGCGCAGATGGGGTATCTGCCCGGCACTCTGTGGATCGTCGCCGGAGTGATCTTCGCCGGGGCGGTGCAGGACATGGTGGTGCTGTTCCTGTCCATGCGGCGGGACGGGAAATCGCTCGGGCAGATGGCCCGGGAGGAGATCGGCAGGGCGGGCGGCGCGGCGGCGCTGATCGCGGTGTTCGCCATCATGATCATCCTGCTCGGGGTGCTGGCCCTGGTCGTGGTCAACGCCCTCGCGCACTCGCCGTGGGGCACCTTCTCCGTCGCCATGACCATCCCCATCGCCCTGTTCATGGGCTTCTGGATGCATGTCGTACGCCCCGGCCGGGTCGTCGAGACCAGCCTCATCGGGGTCGCGCTGCTGCTGCTCGCGATCGTCGGCGGCAGCTGGATCCAGAACTCCTCGCTCGCGGACACCTTCACCCTCAGCCCGACCACCCTGGTCTTCTGTCTGGTCGGCTACGGCTTCGTCGCCTCCGTCCTCCCGGTGTGGATGCTGCTCGCGCCGCGCGACTACCTCTCCACCTTCATGAAGATCGGCACCATCGCGCTCCTCGCGGTAGGGGTCGTGATGGCCGCCCCCGTCATGCGGGCGGACGCGGTGAGCGACTTCGCCTCCTCGGGTGCCGGGCCGGTCTTCGCCGGGTCGCTCTTCCCGTTCCTCTTCATCACCATCGCCTGCGGCGCCCTGTCGGGCTTCCACGCGCTGGTCGCCTCCGGGACGACTCCGAAGCTGATCCAGAAGGAGTCCCAGGTCCGGATGATCGGCTACGGCGCCATGCTGATGGAGTCGTTCGTCGCGATCATGGCCCTGATCGCCGCCGCCACCCTCGAACCGGGCTTGTACTACGCGATGAACGCCCCCGCCGGACTCCTCGGCACCACCGCCGAGTCCGCCTCCCAGGCGGTCGCGGGCCTCGGCTTCACCATCACCCCCGACCAGCTGACCCAGGCGGCCAAGGCCGTCGAGGAACAGACGCTGATCGCCCGCTCCGGCGGCGCGCCGACCCTCGCGGTCGGCATGTCGGAGATCTTCTCCGGAGTCTTCGGCGGTACCGCCCTGAAGGCCTTCTGGTACCACTTCGCGATCATGTTCGAGGCGCTGTTCATCCTGACGACGGTCGACGCGGGCACCCGGGTCGGACGCTTCATGCTCCAGGACATGCTCGGCAACGTCTGGAAGCCCATCGGCCGGGTCAACTGGAAGCCCGGCATCTGGCTGTGTAGCGGAATCGTCGTGGCCGCCTGGGGCTACTTCCTCTACACTGGCGCCACCGACCCCCTCGGCGGAATCAACCAGCTCTTCCCGCTGTTCGGCATCGCCAACCAGCTGCTGGCCGCCGTCGCCCTCACCGTCTGCACGACGGTGCTGATCAAGTCCGGGCGGCTGCGCTGGGCCTGGGTCACCGGAGTCCCGCTGGCCTGGGTGGTCGCGATCACCTTCACCGCGGGCTGGCAGAAGATCTTCTCGGACGACCCCCGGGTCGGTTTCTTCGCCCAGCGCGCCAAGTACGCCGACGGCATCGACGCCGGCCAGGTCATCGCGCCCGCCAAGACCCTCGACGACATGCACACCGTGGTCACCAACTCCACGGTCGACGGCGTCCTGATCGCCCTGTTCCTGCTGCTGGTCACGGTGGTCATCGCCAACGCGGCCGTGGTCTGCGTACGGGCCGTACGTTCGCCCGTCCCGCTCCCGACGACCGAGACGCCGTACGTCGAATCCCGCATCGACCTGCCGACACAGGCCTCCGAGCCGCTGGTGGGGGCCCGCTCATGAAGGCCAAGGTTCGGGCCGTGTTCCGGAACGTGCGCTGGTACCTGCGTGAACTGACCGGAGAGGCGGAGTACGACCGCCACTGCGAGCGCCATCGCAGCCACCACCCGCACACCCCCGTACCGACCCGGCGCGAGTACGAGGTGCTGCGCACCCGGCACCGGGAGGCCCACCCGCAGAGCCGCTGCTGCTGACACCCTGCCGGCCCCCGGCGTTTCGACTCCGAGGGCCGGACAGCGGTCGCTCAGTCGCGCGTCGGGGGAGTGTAGAAGTCGCCGACGGACGTCCAGACGCCGTTCTTCACCTCCACCCGCTGCACACTTCGCGTGCCGAGGTGGTTGCTGGCGCCGAACTTCATCACCGGCGACACCCCCGGGTCCACGGAGGACGCCTTCGCGTACGCCGCGCTGATGGCCTCGGACGTGACGGGGCCCTTGATGGTCTTGGCGATCTCGGCGAACACCTTCGCGTTGCTCCAGCCCCACAGCGCGAGGAAACCGGCGTCCTGACCGGGCTCGTACTTGGCCATCGCGGTGCGGAACTCCTTCACCGAGGGGTCCGGGTCCGAGGGCGCCTTCACCAGCTGGACGGCCTTGAGGCCCTCGGCGGCGTCCTTGGCCAGCGAGACCGTCGACTCGGCGGCCACCGGCGCGTAGGCGTAGGTGGGCAGGTCGAGCCCCTGGAGCTTGGCCTCCTTCAGGAAGGCGGCGGCCTCGGGGGAGGTGAGGATCACGATCACCGCCTGGGTCTTCGCGGCCTTCACCTTGCTGATCACCGGGGTGTAGTCGGTGGTCTGGTACTTGACCGCCAGCCGCTCGACCTCGACCGAGGGGTCCACCTTCTTCGCGACGGGCTCGACCTGCTCGGCCACGTTCACGAACGCGGCCGGGTCACTGTGCACGACGAGGATCTTCTTCGCGCCGTCCTGTACCGCCCACGCGGCGACCGCGGCGGCCTGGTCCTCGTACAGGGTCTGCGTGCCGAACAGGCCGGCGCGCGGCGGGTCGTACCAGGACTCGCTGCCACCCACCTCGTTGAGGACCGGGACCTTGGACTGGGTGAGGACGAACGGGAAGGCCGCCTCCGCCTGGGAGGTGCCGTTCGCGTTCACGATGGCCACGACCTTGTCCTGGCCGACGAGTTCACGGGCGATCTGCACGGTCTGCTGCGGGTCGGCCGCGTTGTCCTTGGCCGTCCACTTGACCTTGCGGCCGTTGATCCCTCCGGCCGCGTTGATCATCTTGAAGTACGCGTCGGCGCCCGCCTTCTCGGGCACGCCGTACGAGGCGGTGGCCCCGGTCAGGGGGAGCCACGCGCCTATGTGGATCTCCGTATCGCTGCCGGCGGCGCCCGCGGAGTCCTGGTCGGCGCAGGCGTTGGCGGTCAGCGAGACCACGGCCAGGACGGCGAGGGCTCCCAGGGTGCGGCGAGATCTTTTGGTTGTCCGGAACACGATCCACCTCGTTCATGCTCGTTCATGACGTGATTTCAGTTCACTTGGGGTGCCCGGGCGGCGGTCGCCGCGGTCGTGGCGGTCGCGGCGGCTTCCAGGCCGCCGCTGAAGTAGGCGGCTTCGGCGAGGGCGGCGAACTCCGGGTCGCCCGGCCGTCCGTGGGCCGCGACGACGCCCTCGTGCAGCACGGCCACTTCGTGGCAGACGGACATCGCGCGGCTGAGCAGTTGTTCGAGCAGGACGACCGTCAGACCGTCGTGGGCCAGCCGCACCAGCCGGTCGTAGACCTCGTCGACCAGCGCCGGGGCCAGCCCGAGCGCCGGTTCGTCGACGATCAGGACGTCGGGGCGGACGATGAGCGCCCGGGCGATGGCGAGCATCTGCTGCTCGCCGCCGGACAGCCCGGCGGCGGAGGCGTTCATCCGGTCGCGCAGTCGGGGCGGCAGCCACTCGACGGTCTCCGTCAGCCGCTCGCGCAGGGGTGCGCCGGTGATCCCCGCCGCGTACGCCGCGACTTCGAGGTTCTCGCGCAGGGTCAGCGTCTTGAACAGGGCGCGGCCCTCGGGCGCCAGGCTGGTGCGGACGGCACCGCCCGTCTCCCGGTCGCCGTGGGCGGGTTTGAGGGAACCGTGCAGGATGCCGGCCAGCGTGCTCTTGCCCGCGCCGTTGGCGCCCGCGATCCCCAGGACGACGCCCTTGCGGACGTTGAGGTCGACATCCCGCAGGGCGGCCACACCGCCGTAGACATGGCCGACACCGCGCAGCCGGATCATGCTCTGTTCGCCCACGTGCTCAGGGAGTTGGGCCCGGTTGCCGACCGTCCCGAGGTACGACGACCGCACCTTGGGATCCTGCAAAACGGTGTCCGGGGTGCCCCCGCCGATCGTGCGCCCGAAGTCGAACGCGATCACCCGGTGGGCGACGGAGAACAGGTCGTCGAGGACGTGGTCGATGACCACCACGGCGGTTCCGTTCGCGTGCAGCCGCCTGATGTGCCCGGCCAGCAGGGCCCGTTCAGCCGAGTCGAGGCCGCCGAACGGCTCGTCCAGCACCAGCAGTTTGGGTTCCTCGGCCATCGCCCGGGCGAGGTCGAGGCGCTTCTGGAGCCCGAACGGCAGCTCCGTGGGCCGCCGGTCCGCCACGTCCGCGAGGCCCACGGAGTGCAGCAGCCGCATGACTTGGGCGCGGTCCCGGGCCGTGACCCGGCGCCGGGTGCACAACACGTTCTCGGCGACGGTCAGTTCGGAGAACACCTCCGCGTGCTGGAACGTACGCCCGATGCCCAACCGTCGCCGCGCGGTCGCCCTCGCGTTCAGCAGCGGCCGTCCGGCGAACTCGGCGGTCCCACTCACCCGGCCGTTGCCGGTCAGCCCCGACAGGGCGTTCAACAGGGTTGTCTTTCCCGCCCCGTTGGGCCCGATCACGGCCAGGATCTCGTCCTGCCGCAGGGTCAGCGAGGCGTCCTCCAGGGCCTTGAGCCCGCCGTACGAGACGGACAGATGCTCCAGGTTCAGAAGGACGGTGTTGTCGGACGCGGGCCGCAGCGGTACGGGGTCCGCCGCCGGCTCGGGGGCCAACGGGCGCTGGACATCCGGCCGTCGCAGAACACGTCGTACGAGAGCGCGCACCGGTTTGGCGAGGAACGGCACGACTCCGCCCGGCAGGAAGAGCAGCACCGCGATCAGCACGATGCCCTGCACCACCGGCTGGGGCAGACCGACCGCCGACGACAGCGAGGGGTTCCAGGTCAGGTAGATGCCGCCGGCCACCGCGCCGACGATGGTCCCCACCCCGCCGAGCACACACGCCGCGATCAGCGAGATGCCGAAGGTGAGCGAGAACGGATCCGGGCTGACGAACCCGGTGAGCAGACCGAGCAGCACACCCGCGAACGTCGTGCACGCGCCGCTCACCGCGAACGACAGCGCCGACTGCGCCTCGGGCGCGATCCCGATCGTACGGGCGGCCAGCGGATGCGACTTGGCGGCCACCAGCCGCATCCGCAGCCCCGAGGCGGAGGCAGGCACCGCGAGTCCGAGCACCACCGCGGCGGCGCCCACCGCCAGGTACTGCGCGTCGGTGCCACCGCCCAGGACGGTGCCCAGGCCGAGGACACTGCGCAGTTGCAGCACCGGGACGCCCTGGTCGCCACCGGTCACGCTGCTCCAGCGGTTGATCAGCTCCAGCGTGACCGTGGTGAAGGCGAGTGTCAGCAGGGCGATGTAGAGCACCGAGAACCTGGCACCCGCGTACCCGATGAAGCCGCCCAGGACGGCACCGGTGGCGACCGCCCCGAGGACCACCGCCTCCAGCGTCCAGTCGTGGCCGCTGCCGTACGCGGCGAAGTAGGCGCCGATGGCGAAGAACGCGGGATGGCCCACCGACCAGATGCCCGACCAGCCGGCCAGCAGACCGACCGACAGCACGACGATCGTGTACACGGCCGCCAGCCCCACCGAGTACATCTGGTACGCGGGGATGGCACCGGACGCCATGAACGCCATGAGCACCGCGCCTGCGGCCGGGCCCAGAGCGGCCTTCGCCAGGAGGGAACGGTTGAAGACCATGGATGCGACCCCTCAGACCCGTTGGAAGGTGCGGGTGCCGAACATGCCCTGCGGGCGGATCAGCAGGACCAGCACGGTGAACGCGAACACGAAGGTGTCCCGGAAACTCGCGGAGACGTAGTTCGCCGCCAGGTTGTCCAGGACGCCGATGGTCAGCCCGCCGATGACCGCCCCGTACATGCTGGTGAGGCCGCCGAGGAAGATCCCGGCGAAGGCCCTGAACAGCGGGGCTACCAGGGCGGTGGGCACCAGTCCGGAGCGGGGCGCGTACAGACAGGCGGCGAGCGCGGCGAGACCCAGGCCGAGGGCCCAGGAGAGCCGGGCGATGCGCTGGGCGCCGAGGCCGACGATCCGGGCCGTGTCCGCCGACTCCGCCACCGCGCGCATGGCCGAGCCGAGCGTGGTGCGGGCGAACAGATAGCCCACCAGCGCCATCGCCACGGCGGCGACGGCGATCGTCACCAGGCTCTGGACCGGTACCGCGGCGCCCGACCAGCGCACCGTCCCGTCGACCAGGTTGGGGAAGGCCTTGGGCTGGTCGCCCCAGATCGACCCGGCCACGCTCTCCAGCACCAGGGACACACCCATCGTCACGACGAGCGCGGAGAACAGCTGGCCCTGCCCCAGCGGCCTGATGACCGTCTCGCGGACCAGGAGACCGGCCGCCACGGTGATCGCGACGGCGGCGAGGATGCCGACCACCGTCGCCACGCCCCGGTCGTGCAGCGAGACCGCCACGTACAGGCCCAGGGTCGCGAGGGACGCCATCGCGAAGTTCACGACGTCCGTGGCCCGGTAGATGATGACCAGCCCCAGACCCATGAGGCCGTACACGGCTCCACTGGCCACACCGCTGACCAGGACGAGCAGGAACTGACTCACAACCCCTCCCTCGGGGAAGGGCACATTCGCGCCACCCATACAGGAAGCATGATCACCTCACGAGCCGCAGAGTTAAAGTGAACTCAATTCAGTAAGCTAGGCACTCCGGTGCCGGACGGGCAAGCCTCGTGCACGGGATTTGTGCCGTAGGGCGACCGGGATTCAGAAGCCGGTGACGGTCGGCGCCCCGCCGAGCGCGGTGCGTGCCGCCGCGAGGCCGAACACCAGGGCGGGAGCGAGACCGCCGGCGTAGGCGCGCCGGTACAGCCCGCCCGCGTCCGCCCCGGCCGCCAGCAGGCCGGGGATCCGGCTGTGCCCGTCCGAGTCCGCGGACAGCGCGTGCGCTCCCGCGTCGATCAGCAGGCCACCGAAGGTGAAGGTGATCGCCGGGGCCGCCTCGATGACGTAGAAGGGCGGTTCGTCGAGCGGCCTGCCGTCGAGGAGCCGCCCGGGGGTCCGGGTGCCGTCCGTGCTCGCGGTGGCGTTGAACTCCCTGATGCGGTCGCGGATTACGGCGCCCGGATAGCCCCACTCCTCGGGCATCGACGCGAAGTCGTCCAGGCTCTCCGCCACCGCGCTGCGGGCCCCGGCGCGATGGCAGAGCTGGAACTTGTCGACGCCGGGGATGCCCTCCACGTACGAGGCGCTGATCCACTCGCGGTGCACCCGTGCGTCGGCGACCAACAGGCCACGGGCGCCCGGCCGTTCCAGCAGCGCCATCGTGGTCAGATGGTCGCCGACCGTCTCGTCGACGAAGCGCTCGCCCGTCGTGTCGAACAGCAGGGCGTGCTCGCTGTAGTAGAGCGCCAGGTCGACGAAGCGCGCCGGGTCGGCCAGGGACACACCGGCCGGCATCAGATGCCCGTAGAACCCCGCGTCCTTCTTGCCGAACGCCGCGCCCGCCGCACGCCCGAGCGCGAGACCGTCGCCCCGGCTGTACGGGTTGGCCCGCAGCCCGATGTCCGCGGCCTGGGCGTGGATGTGCTCGGTGCGCAGGGCCGGATCGCCCTGGAAGCCGCCGGTGGCGAGCAGGGTCCAGGTGGCCTCGATCCGGCGGGCGGTTCCGTCCGGCAGGAGGCACTCCGCCCCCTTGACCGTGCCGTTCTCCGTGAGGAGGGCGCGTGTCCAGGTGCCGGTCAGCACCTCCTGGCCCCGATCGCGGATCAGCCGCTCGCAGGTGTCGAGGTAGTGGTTGGTGTCGACCTGGTGGCCGCGCCCGAACCCGAGCACGGGCACCGGCGGCCGGCACTCCACACCCAGCGACCGGATCCACGCGACACCGTCCGCGAACCCGTCGATCAGGGCCTCGGCCAGCTCCGGGTCGCCGTCCGGATTGACTCGGCGCAGTTCCTCGATGGTCGGAGCGGTCCACACGAAACCCGCGAAGCGCGCGGAGCCGCCGACGCGCTCCGCCTTCTCCACCAGCACCACCGAGCCGCCCTCGGCCGCCACCTGCGCGGCGGCCGAGAGGCCGGCCATCCCGCCGCCGATCACCAGAAGATCGACTGGCTCCACCGACTCCACTGATTCCGCACCCATAGCGGGCCCACCGCCTTCGTCCGCTTCGTGTCACCGGGATGAAACACGACGCTAATTGAACTCACTTCTGGAGTCGAGGGGTCGGACGGCGGACGGTCGGGCAGTGCGAGTTCAGGCCGGGGCGGGCCGCACGATTCGCATCGGTCGCGACGGCCGGATCAGTCGGGTACGAGAACGGCCCGTCCCCGCACCCCGCCGGAGCGAAGCCCCTCGATCGCCTCCAGCGCGCGCGACAGCCCGAACCGCTCGACCTCCACCTTCAGCACGCCCTCGCGCGCCAGCGCGACGACCTGCTCCAGCTCCGGCAGGGTCCCCCAGAAGGGGAGGGAGATCCGCGTCCCGGGCGGGAGCGCACCGGGCTTGCGGACCGACAGCTCCCCGCCGCCGCTGCCCACCACGACCAGCTCCCCGCCCGCCCGCAACACACCGATCGCGAGGTCCAGGCTGGAACGGCTGCCGACGAAGTCGAGTACGGCGACCGCCCCGACCCCGCCCGTCCGGCCCCGCAGGACCGCCGCGCTGTCGGGCCGCAGGAGCGTCCCGAAGTGTGCCCCGCACGCGTCGGCCAGGGCGAGCGCCTCCTCCCGTACGTCCACGGCCAGCACCCGTGCCGTCGTCGTGGCGCGCAGGATCTGGACGGCCAGATGCCCGAGCCCGCCGACACCGATCACGACCACGCTCGCGCCGTCGCCGAGCGCGCGCCGGATCCCGGCCACGGCGTGGTACGCGGTGAGCCCGGCGTCCGACAGCGGCGCGGCCTGTACGGCGGCCAGCTCGCCGACCGGGACCAGCAACCGTCCGGACGGCATCAGCAGCAGGTCGGCCATGCCGCCGTCGCGTCCGAGCCCCGCCCCGGTTCCGGTGCGGTCCGCGTCCAGTGCCGTACGCCGGTCGCAGTAGTTCTCCGCGCCGGCCGCACAGCGCGCGCAACTCCCGCAGCCCCAGGGGCCGTACACGACCACACGCTCGCCGACCGCCGGGCCGATGGCGCCGGGACCCCGCTCCACCACCCGGCCGGCGACCTCGTGGCCGAGGGTGAACGGGGTGCGGTAGGGGAGGGCGCCTTCCCGTGCGTCGATGACATGGAGGTCCGACCGGCACACGCCGGCCGCCTCCACCCGAATCAGCACCTCTTCGCCCGTGGGGACGGGCCGTGCCACCTCGCTGACGACCGGTGGGCCGCCCCATCGCGTCAGCCTGACCGCTCTTGTCCCGCCTGTTGACATGTGTGAGACGGTAACAAAAATGAAGTCAGTTCAGGAACTGGTGCGGGGAGAGGATCGCGCATGGGCGGCGAACACGCGGGACGCTTCGACGGGCGGGTCGCGCTCGTCACCGGCGCCGGATCCGGGATCGGCGCGGCGGTCGCACGGCGGCTCGCCGCGCAGGGCGCCGAGGTCTTCGCCGCGGACATCGACGGCCTCGCGGCCCAAGCCGTGGCGAAGGAACTGCCGCGAGCGCACCCGCTGACCGTCGACGTGGGCGAGTCCGCGGAGGTCGACCGGGCCTGCGACGAGGTCGTACGACGGCACGGACGGCTCGATGTCGTGGTGCACGCGGCCGGGGTCGACGACCCCACGGCCAAGGAGTGGATCGCCGAGGCCCTGGTCGCGGACCGGCCGCCGGAGGTGATCGGGAGGCTCGGCGGTGACGCCTGGCGGCGCGTCATGCGCGTCAACCTGGACGGCACCTTCCATGTCCTGCGCGCCGCCCTGCGGGTCATGGCGCCCCGCCGGTCCGGAGCCGTCGTCACCGTCGGCTCCTCCTCGGCCTTCGACGCCCAGGCCGGTTACCCGCACTACGCGGCCTCGAAGGCGGGCGCGCACGCGCTGAGCCAGTCCGTCGCCAAGGAGGCGATCGCCTTCGGCATCCGCGTCAACACCGTGGCGCCGGGACCGACCGAGACCGGCATGGCCGCCAGGACCCCGGCCGCACTGCGCCACGGCTTCGCCGATCCGCGCGTACGCCCGTACGCCACGCCCGAGGAGATCGCCGACATCGCCCTGTTCCTGGCGAGCGACGAGGCCGCGAACCTCGTCGGCGCGGTCCTCCTCGCCAACGGCGGACGCTTCACGGTCTGACGGTCCAGGCGACGCCGCATGCCCGAAGGAGGCTTGGATGTTCCGGCTCGACCCCGATCCGGCGCTACTGCTGGAGAGCGACGAACGACATCAACTACGTGAGGTTCTACGGCAGTTGCTGGCCGAGACCTGCGGGCCCGAGGAGGTCCGCGCACAGGTGGAGAGCCCGCGCGGACACGACCGCGTGCTGTGGGACCGGCTCGCCGGTGAGATCGGTGTGCACGGGCTCGCCGTGCCCGAGGAGTACGGCGGCGCCGGCTACACCTTCGCCGAACTCGCCGTGGCCCTGGAGGAGACCGGGCGCGTGCTGTGTCCCGCGCCGCTGCTGTCGACCGTCGTCCTCGCCGGACACGCCCTGTCGGTCAGTGGCGACCGGGAGGCCTGCGCGCGCCGGCTGCCGGGCATCGCGTCCGGCACGCGCACGGCCACGGTCGCGGGATTCCTGCACCGGGCCGACGTGACCGCCGAACGCGGCCCCGACGGCTGGGTGTTGCGCGGAGAGGCCGACTTCGTACCCGACGGCGAGGGCGCCGACCTGCTGCTCGTCGCGGCCCAGGTGCCGGACGGGGAACGGCTGTTCGCCTGCGAACCGGACGCCGTGACTGTCGACCGGGTCGCCCGCCGCGTCCTCGATCCCACGCGCCGACAGGCCCTGATCCGCTTCCGGGGAGCGCCGGCGGAACCGGTCGGCGAGCCAGGGCAGGCGCCGGGGATCGTCGACGCCGTCCTCGACGCCGGGCGGGTCGCACTGGCCGCCGAGCATGTGGGCGGCAGCGCACACGCCCTGGACGCCGTCCTCGGGTACGTGTCCCACCGAACCCAGTTCGGCCGCGCGATCGGCTCCTTCCAGGCCGTCAAGCACCGGCTGGCCGATCTGCTCGTCGAGGTCGAGGGCGCACGGTCGGCGTCGGCGTACGCGAGCGCCTGCCTCGCCGGGGGAGCGCCGGAACTCTCGGTGGCGGCAAGCGCGGCGGCGGTGGCCTGCACCGGCGCCTACCGCCTGGCGGGCACCGAATACGTGCAGCTCCACGGCGGAATCGGCTTCACCTGGGAACACCCGGCCCATCTGTACGTACGCCGCGCACGGGCCGACGAGGCCCTGTTCGGCACCGCCGACGACCACCGGCTGCGCCTGGCGGGACTGCTCGGCCTCACCGGACACGGCGACGGACCGGTCGACGGGAACGGATCTGTCCACGGCGACTGATCGTCGTGCCCTGTCCATTGACAGGGCCAACTACCGCACCCAGAATCGTACTGAATTCAGTTCAGGTTGGAGGAGCTCATGGCAGTCGAAGACGAGATCCAGTTCGAGCGCGACGGAGCCGTTGCGCGGGTCTGGCTGAACCGGCCGCACAAGAAGAACTGCGTGACGGTGCCGATCCTCAATCGGCTCGACGAGATCATCACCGAGGTCGACGCGGACCCCGAACTGCGCGTGCTGGTCCTGCGCGGGCGCGGCAACACCTTCTGTTCCGGGTTCGACCTGGACAGCCTCAAGGCCGACTTCATCGGCAGCTCCACCGCCATCGACGTCGCCGTGCTGTCGGCGAAGGTCTGCGACCGGCTCTACTCGATGAAGACCCCGTCGATCGCCGTCCTCGAAGGCCATGTCACCGCGGGCGGCTTCGAGTTGATGATCTCCTGCGACTTCGCGATCGCCGCGGACGACGCCCTGATCGGCGACTTCCACATCCGCCGGGCGCTGTTCGGCGGCGCGGGCCCGATCTACCGGGTGCCGCGCATGATCGGCGTCCGCAAGACCAAGGAGCTGATGCTCACCGGCAAGCTGCTCACGGGAGTCGAGGCCGCCGAGTTCTCGCTCATCAATTCCTCGGCGCCGGCGGACAAGCTCGACGCGACGGTCGAGGAGTTCGCCGACCAGCTCATCGACAAGAGCCCGTTCACCATGTGGATCACCAAGATGACCATCGACCGGAGCCTCGACGCCGACATCCAGTCCCTGATGGTCATGGAGCACCTCGCGGTCGGCGTGATGCTCAACTCCGAGGACGCGGCGGAGGGCGTCGCGGCCTTCCTGGAGAAGCGGGAGCCGCAGTGGAAGGGCCGCTGAGCGGTCGGCTCCCCGGGTCCCGGTGCGCCGGGTGCGCGGTGGCCGTGTACCCGGCCGACCCGGCGTGCCCGCGCTGCGGGGGCCCGGCCGCCCCGACCGTCCTCTCGGACACGGGCACGCTGTGGACGTGGACCGTACAACGGTACGCGCCCAAGTCGCCGCCGTACGTCGTCCCCGACGCCGGGTTCGAGTCGTTCGCCGTGGGATACGTCGAACTCCCGGACGGGGTAAGGGTGTTGGCCGTCCTCGACGTGCCGCCAGATGACGTCACGATCGGCATGCCGCTGCGGATCGGCGCGGCGGACGGTGTCCCCAGGGCGGCAGCCGTCGGAGCCGCCGTATGAGCACCGAGGACGTCATGATCTGCGGCGCCGGGATCACCTCCTTCGCCCGTACGGAGGCCACCGGCAGGCAACTCGCCGTGGAGGCCGTACGGGCGGCGCTCGCCGACGCGGGGCTGCCGTGGTCACGGGTCCGGGCGGCGTACGGCGGCAGCGACGCGGCCGGGAACGCCGACACCCTCGTGGCCGAACTCGGCCTGACAGGCGTGCCGTTCGTCAACGTACGCAACGGATGCGCGACCGGCGGCAGCGCGCTTGTCTCCGCCGTCAACGCCATCCGCTCCGGCGCGGCGGACGTCGCCCTCGCCGTCGGCTTCGACAAGCACCCGCGCGGTGCCTTCGACCCACGGCCGGCGGACTGGGGGCTCGACGAGGCCTACGGCCACGAGGGGCTGATGGTCACCACCCAGTTCTTCGCCATGAAGATCCAGCGGTACATGCACGACCACGGGATCAGCGCACACACCCTCGCACTGGTCGCCGAGAAGGCGTACGCCAACGGGGTGCGCAACCCGCACGCCTGGCGCCGGAAACCGCTCGACGCTGCCGAGATCCTGGCGTCCGGCATGGTCAACGACCCGCTGACCCGGTACATGTTCTGCTCGCCGGGTCAGGGCGCGGTCGCGCTGGTCCTGTGCAGCAGGGCGGTCGCCCGCGAACTGGACGCCGACCCCGTCGCACTGCGGGCGGCCGTCGTACGGACCCGGAGGTTCGGTTCGTTCGAGGTGTTCAGCCCCTGGGCGCCGCCCGGCACCCCGAGCAGCGTCAGTACGGATGCCGCGCAACTGGCTTTCGAGCAGGCGGGGTTGGGCCCAGGTGACATCGACGTGTGTCAGCTCCAGGACACCGAGAGCGGCGCCGAGGTGATGCATCTGGCGGAGTGCGGGTTCTGCGAGCACGGCGAGCAGGAGCGGCTGATCGCCTCCGGTGCGACCGCGATCGACGGCACGCTGCCGGTCAACACCGACGGCGGCTGCATCGCCAACGGCGAGCCCATCGGCGCCTCCGGACTGCGCCAAGTCCACGAGATCGTCCAGCAGTTGCGCGGGAGAGCGGGCGAACGACAGGTCCCCGGCGGCCCGTCGAGCGGCTTCACCCATGTGTACGGCGCCCCGGGCGTCAGCGCCTGCACCGTACTGACCCGCTGAGTCGGTTCCGCGGAAGGAACCGACGGAAGGGAGCACGATGAGCGGCATCCCCGGCCCCGAGGAGTTCCGCGCCGAGGCCCGGCGCTGGCTCACCGGCACGGCGAAGGCCCGCGCCGCCCGTCAGGAGTGGGGCCGCGGCGACGACTCCGTGGCCGTCTTCGAGAACCGGACCGAGGCCGAGGAACGCGAGCACACCGACCGCACCCGGGAGTGGGAACGCACCCGGTACGACCAGGGGTGGGGCGCCCTCGACTGGCCGAAGGAGTACGGCGGACGCGAACTGCCCGCCCACTACGACCAGTTGTACCGCGCCGAGGAAGCCGCCTTCGACGTTCCCCGGCGCACCGAGATCTTCCCCGTCACCCAGCAGCTCGTCGCCCCCGCGATCCGGATCTGGGGAACGGAGGAACAGAAGCAGCGCTGGCTGCGGCCCATGCTGCGCACCGACGAACTCGCCTGCCAGCTCTTCTCCGAGACGGAAGCCGGCTCCGACCTGGCCGCCGTCCGGACCCGGGCCGTACCGGACGGCGAGGGCTGGGTGCTGCGCGGCCACAAGGTCTGGACGTCCGGCGCCCAGGTCGCCACCTGGGGCGTCGCCGTGTGCCGTACCGACCCGGACATGCCCAAGCACGCGGGCATCACGGTCTTCCTGGTCCGGATGGACGCCCCGGGCGTGACCGTACGGCCCATCCGGCAGATGACCGGCGGCTCCAGCTTCAACGAGGTCTACCTGGACGACGTGTTCGTCCCCGACACCGACCGGCTCGGCCCCGTCGGCGAGGGCTGGCGAGTCACCCTCACCGTGCTCGCCGCCGAACGCCTCGACTCCGGCGGCCTCGGCCTCGACAACGCCGACCGCGCCCTCGACCTCGCCCGGCACCTGCCCCGGCCGCTCACCGGCGGCGAACGGCAGCAGGCGGCCGACCTGTTCGTCCGCTCCCTGGTCCAGCGGCTCATCGGCCTGCGCGTCACCGCGGCCCTGGTCGCCGGGCGTGAACCGGGCGCCGAGGCCTCGGTCGGCAAGCTCCATGCCACCGCGACCATGCGCGCCACCACCGACCTCGTCCAGCAACTCCTCGGGCCGCGCCTCGCCGCCGACACGGGGGAGTGGGGCACCTTCGCCTGGACGGAACACCTCCTAGGCGCCCCCGGCTACCGCATCGCCGGCGGCAGCGACGAGATCCAGCGCACCATCCTGGCCGAACGCGTGCTGGGACTCCCCAAAGAGCCGAAGGGAGCCGGGAGTTGAGCACCGCGACCGACGTGACGGAACTCGCCGCACGAGTCCGTGCACAGCTGGCTGACCGGCATCCGGACGAGCCCTTCGGTGACCTGCGCACCCTGCCCGGCGGCCACTCCGGGCTCACGTACGCCATCACGGCGGGGACGACCTCGTACGTCGTGAAGGCGGTACCACCCGGGCAGCGCCCCATCGGCCGCAACGACGTGCTCCGGCAGGCCCGGGTGCTGCGCGTCCTCGCCGGATCACCGGTGCCCGTACCCCGGGTGGCCGCCGTCGACGAGCGCGAACCCGCCTGGTTCGCCATGGAGTTCATGGCGGGCGAGGCCGTCGAGCCGGTCCTCGACGAACACCGGCTCGTTCCCGACCTGTGCCGGACACGGATGCTGGCGCTGGCCGGCGTACTGCGGGACCTGCACGACACGAAGGCGGAGACGTACGAGGCACAGGCCTCCGAACCGCCGCTGGATCCGGCTGGTGAACTGGAGCGATGGAGCCGCACCATGCGGGCCGTGCCTCTCGAACTCCGCCCCGGAGGCAAGGAGTTGCTCGACACGCTGGCCTCCCGGGTCCCGTCGGACGTCCCGCCCGTGCTGACCCACGGCGACTTCCGTCTCGGCAACGTCCTGTGCCGGGGCGAGCGGCCGACAGCCGTCGTCGACTGGGAGATCTGGGGCGTCGGCGACCCCCGTATCGACCTCGCGTGGTTCCTCCTCTTCGCGGACCACCGCAACTTCCCCCAACTCGGCCGCCCGGTGCCCGGTCTGCCCGGCGAGACCGAACTGCTCGCCGCCTATCTCGACGGCCGCCCCGAACCCCTCGCCCTCGACTGGTTCCGTGCCCTGGCCAGGACCAAGATGGCCGCGATCATGGGCCACAACCTGCGCCGGCACCGCGAGGGCAAGCACCACGACCCCGACCAGGAGCGACTGCCGCCGACGATCGCGGCGATGATCCGCACGGCGCGCGACATCGTCGCCCCCAGGCCCTGAAGGAGCGCCACCCATGGATTTCGGACTCTCCCCGAAGGCCGAAGAACTCCGCACCCGGATGGCCGCGTTCATGGCGGAGTACGTCCTGCCCGCCGAGGCGGTGTACGACCGGCAGCTCGCGGAAGCGGACGACCCGCACGAACTCCCTCCCATCATGCGGGAGTTGAAGGAGAAGGCCCGCGCCGAAGGACTCTGGAACCTCTTCCTCGCCCACGGCGACCGGGGCGCCGGCCTCACCAACCTCGAATACGCGCCCCTCGCTGAACTGGCCGGACGCTCGGTGATGGGCCCCGAGGTGTTCAACTGCTCGGCCCCCGACACCGGCAACATGGAACTGCTCGCGCTCTTCGGCACCCCCGAACAGCAAGACCGTTGGCTGCGCCCCCTGTTGACCGCCGAGATCCGGTCCTGCTTCGCGATGACCGAACCGGAGGTCGCCAGCTCCGACGCGCGCAACATCCGCACCCGGATCACCCGGGACGGCGACGAGTACGTCGTCAACGGCCACAAGTGGTACACCTCCGGCATCATCGACCCCGACTGTCGGCTGATCATCCTGATGGGCGTCACCGACCCGGACGCACCCACCTACCGGCAGCAGAGCATGCTGCTGATCCCCCGGGACACCCCCGGCATCACCGTCCTGCGCGACCTGCCGATGTTCGGCTACACCGACCGCTGCGGCCACGGAGACGTGCTCTTCGAGGACGTACGGGTGCCGGTGGACGCCATGTTGGGCGGTGAAGGGGAAGGATTCGCTCTGGCCCAGGGGCGGTTGGGGCCCGGGCGGATGCACTACGCCATGCGGGCCGTCGGATTCGCCGAACGTGCACTGGAGTTGATGTGCCGCCGCACCCTCACCCGCACCGCCTTCGGGGGCGCGCTCGCGGAGCAGGGTGTCGTGCGGGAGTGGATCGCGCGCAGCCGCATCGAGATCGAGCAACTTCGGCTGCTGGTCCTCAAGTCGGCCTGGCTGATGGACACCCAGGGCAACTCGGCGGCCCGTACCGAGGTCGCAGCCATCAAGGTGGCCGCCCTGGAGGTCGCCCACCGGGTGGTCGACCGCGCCGTCCAGGCACACGGCGCGGCCGGGGTCAGCGACGACACCGTACTGGCGCGGCTGTACGCCATCACCCGGGCACTGCGGATCGCGGACGGGCCCGACGAGGTGCATCTGCGGACGGTCGCGCGGCGCGAACTGGCCAAGTATCCAGAGGAGTCGGCGTGAACCCACAGGTACTGAACGCACAGGTGCTGAGCGGCCGGGTCGCCGTGATCACCGGCGGCTCCCGGGGTATCGGCCTCGGCATCGCCAAGGCCTACCGGGAGGCGGGCGCGCATGTGGTGATCGCCGCCCGCAAACCGGACGGACTCGCAGCCGCACGCGAGGAGTTGCTGCGCGTCAAGGGCGACGGCGAGGTCTACGAGGTCGTCGCCAACGCGGGGGAGCCGGCCGACGCCGAGCGGTGTGTCGAGGAGACCACGGCCCGGTTCGGCAGGCTCGACGTGCTGGTCAACAACGCGGCCACCAACCCGTACATGGGCCCGCTCCTCGATCTCGACCTGCCGCGCGCGGAGAAGACGGTACGGGTCAACCAGTACGGCATGCTCGCCTGGACCCGCTGCGCCTGGCGGGACTGGATGGCCGAGCACGGGGGAGCGGTCGTCAACATCGCCTCCGTCGGCGGACTGATCGTCGACCCGCACATCGGCTGGTACAACGCCACCAAGGCGGCCATGCTGCACATGACCCGCCAACTCGCCTACGAACTGGGCCCGATGGCACGCGTGAACGCGATCGCGCCCGGCCTGATCAAGACCGAACTGGCCAGGGCCGTCTGGGAGCCACGAGAACCGATCCTGACGGCGAAACTGCCCCTGCGCAGGCTCGGAACCGTGGAGGACGTGGCACACGCGGCCGTCTTCCTGGCCTCCGAGGCCTCGTCCTGGATGACGGGACAGACGCTGGTCCTGGACGGCGGAGCGACAGTGCTGCCGATCGGGGTGGAGGGATGACCCCGGTGGCCGAGCCGCTCACGGAGCTGTTCTCGCTGCGGGGGCGGACGGCCGTGGTCACCGGGGCGTCCTCCGGACTCGGCGCCCGCTTTGCCGCCGTACTCGCGTCGGCGGGCGCGACGGTGTTCGCGGCGGCCCGGCGGCTGGAGAAGCTGAAGGAACTCGCCGATACGGACCCCCGTATCCACCCCGTCGTCTGCGACGTCTCGCGCGAGGAGGACCGGGTACGGCTGATCACGACGGCGCTCGACGAGACCGGCCGGATCGACGTCCTCGTCAACAACGCCGGCGCGCCCGGGGCCGTACGCGCCGAGGACGAGAGCCCCGACGACTTCGCGGACGTACTGGCGGTGAACCTGGTCGCGCCGTTCCACCTGGCACGGCTGCTGGCCGAAGCGCCGACACCGATGACCTCGACGACACCGGCGGCACTGTCCGGTCGTACGAGATCGGTCGTGAACGTCTCGTCCGTGCTCGGGCTGGTCTCCGGCGCCCCGCTGGGAGGCGCCGCCTATGCCGCCTCCAAGGCCGGGCTCGTCGGACTGACCCGTGAACTGGCCGGTCAGTGGGGGCAGTCGGGGGTGCGGGTCAACGCGCTCGCACCCGGCTGGTTCCACTCGGAGATGACTGAGGAGCTGTTCGCCGACGAGCGCTCGCGGCGGTGGGTCGAACGCGGCACGATGCTGGGGCGCGGCGGTGAACAGGGGGAGCTGGACGGGGCGTTGCTCTTCCTGGCGTCGGACGCGTCCTCGTACTGCACCGGGCATGTGCTCACTGTGGACGGCGGGTGGACCGCGCGATGAGGGCCACGGTCGAGGTCGACGGAGACGGGCTGGCCCACATCGAGATGTGCCGGGGCGCGGGCAACGCGATCGACCTGGCGATGGCCCGGGCGCTGCTGGACGCCGCCCAGGAGTGCGAGAAGGCGCGGGCGCGGGCCGTACTGCTCACCGGACGGGGACGGTCCTTCTGCGTCGGCGGTGATCTGAAGGAGTTCGCCGCGCTGCCCGGGGAGCGCCTGGCCGGGCACCTCACCGACGTCACCGACGCACTCCACGGAGCGCTGCGCATCCTCGCCGGTCTTGACGCCCCGCTGGTGGTCGCCGTCCAGGGGGCCGTCGCGGGAGCGGGGCTGGGCCTTGCGACCGCGGCGGACGTGATCCTCGCGGCGAGCGACGCCCGCTTCACGGCCGCGTACACCGCGATCGGATACACACCCGACGCCGGGACCAGCTGGTCGCTGCCGCGGCTCGTCGGACCCCGACGGGCCATGGACCTGCTGCTGACCAACCGGCGGGTACCGGCCCCGGAGGCGCTGGTGATGGGGCTGGTGAGCCGGGTCGTGGCGCCGGAGCTGCTGTACGAGGAGGCCGTCGAGGCGGCGGGAGCGCTGGCGCGCGGGGCCACGGGCGCGTACGGCGCGACACGGCGGCTGGTGGGAGGGGCACTGTTGGCCGGCTTCGACGAACATCTCGACGCGGAGGCCCGCCAGCTGGCGGCCGCCGCGGTGTCGACGGAGGGCCGGGAAGGCGTGGCGGCGTTCCTAGGCGGCCGCCCGCCCGACTTCGCCCGTCCGGAGGCCACAGGGGAGACCCGGTCGATCTTCGATTCGAAACCGACTTGAACTTGGGTCTACTCTCGGACGACCGGACGGTGATCGGTGCCGTGCGCGGAGCAGAGGGAGAGACGATGGCAAGGGCACGGATCGTGGATCCGGAGGAGGGGCCCAGGTCGAAGCGTGGCGCGATCCTCGTGGCCGCCGTGGAGCGGTTCGGGGAGGACGGCTACGAGAACACCAAGTGGTCGGAGGTGGCCGACCGGGTCGGCATCGGGCAGACCGCCCTCTACCACTACTTCGAGTCCAAGGCCCACTGCCTGCTCACCATCATGCGCCTGGAACTCCAGCGCTCCCACGACATGTTCGTCGAGGCCACGGCCGACGAGACGGAACCCGTGGAGGAGCTGCGCGCGGCGGTCCGGGCCGCCTTCGCGGTGACCGATCAGGAGATCCGCCAGATGCGCATCCTGCAGGCCAACATGTCCCTGCTCGCCAACCCGCGGAAGTCCAAGCGCGAGGAGACCGAGCGCGTCGCGGCCCGGCAGCTGGTCCAGATGGTCGAGCGGGACTGGACGAACCTGCTGATGCGCGGCATGTCGAAGGGCGCCTTCCCGGTCCGGGACGCGCACACCCTCGGCCTGGGCGTCCTCGGCATGATCGTGAGCGTCTGGCGCTGGTACCGCCCGACCGGAGCGATCCCGCTGCCCGAGATCAGCGAGATGATCGAGGGATGTGTGGTGCGGATGGTCGCCGAATAGCACGTCGGCCCGCCCCTTGTCGGGGGCGGGGCGGCTGCCTTACAGTCAAACTGAACTGAACTCAGGTTGTTTGATGATGATGGTTCAATGGCGCTGAGGGAGAGCGATCAGCAATGGTGCTTCGCGAATACATGGCCAGAATGGACGGCCAGGACCCGGAAAAGGCCCTCGAACTCCTGGAACCGGACTTCCGGTTCCTCATCGCCCTCCCCGGCGCCCAACGGACCGGCACGACCCGTGCGGACTTCGCCGACTACATCGCGGGACGCGCCGCTGTGGACCGTACGCACGAGATCACGCGGTACGCGGTCGACGGCGACGTCGAGACGGCGTACGGCTTCGTCGTCGAGAAGGGTGTGACCACCGGCGCGTTCCTGTCCGCCGTACAGGTCTCGCCGGCCGGGCTGATGGCGCGCTACCAGTCGTTCTTCACGACCGACTTCGACCTGGTGGACCGGACATGACCACACACACGGCCTCCTTTCTCAGCAACTGGTTCGCGATCCTGGACAGCGACGACGCCGACCGGATCCTCGACCTGATCAGCGACGACTTCTCCTTCTCCATCCTGTTCTCCACCGGCGGCGACGGCGCGACCGACTTCCACGGCGGCCGTCCCGAGATGGAGGGCTATCTCGCCCAGCGCGCGGTGGGCGTCCGCACCCACCACCGGCTCACCGCGAGCACGGTCGGCCAGGACGAACTGTTCCTCGGCGAGGTCCGGCGGTCCGGCGTACCGGAGGCGACCTTCGTGGCCTCGGCCCGGCTCGACGGAGAGGGCAAGGTGCGGCGGCTGATGATCGGGCGTTCGCCCGCGGTCCTGTTCACGTGATCGACCAAGGAGGGCGGATGTACAACCTCGTACTGCTGGCGGCCCGGCCGCCCGAGTGGACGCATGAGCGGTTCATCGACTGGTGGCGCGGCGACCACGCCGAACTCACCCGTCGGCTGCCCGGTCTCAGGGCCTGGCGGCACACGGACATCGACGCGGCTCTCGAACCGCGCTCGGAGGGTTGGGACGGCCTCTCCGTCCTGAGCTTCGACACCGCCGACGACCTGCACAAGGCGCTGCGGAGCCCGGAGTGGGCGGAGGCCGTCGCCCAGGTCGGTGACATGCGCGGACGCCGGATCGCCGTCATGGGCGGCGAGCTGGAGATGTACGCGGGCTGAGCACGGCCGGGACTTTGCGGACCTGGCCCAGGGCCTGGGCATTCTGGACAACCCCTTCGCGAAGAGGCGAGGAAGCGGATGCGACAGACAGTGCGGGAGTTCTACGAGCGGTCCCAGCGGGCCGACTTCACAGCGGTCGTCGACGACCACGGCCGACACGGCGCCCGCGACCTTCTCCAGCGTGCGGCCGATCTGGCCGAGGCGATGAGCCCCGAATGGGCGCCGGGCGGCACGGTGCTCCTCCAGGCCGACAACTCCTGGCGGACCGTCGCCACGACCCTCGCCGTCGGACTGACCAACGGCGTGCTGGCGCTGGTCAACCGGCATACGACCCCTGCCGAGTTCGCGGCGGCCATGGAGGACATCCGGCCGGACGTCGTGATCGCCGAACCGTCCGCGATGGCGGAGTGGGGCGTCGACCGGGCCATGCCGGACGCCCGGACGGCCCAGGCCCTCGACGGCTGGACGGTACGAGCCGGCCACGGCCCGCGCGACGTGTCCCGCTGGTCCGGCGGCACCCTCATCGGACTGACCTCCGGCTCCACCGGACGGCCCAAGGGTGTCGTCCAGTCCGAGGACGCCCTGCGCTACGCGTGTACGTGCACGATCGACGTCAACGGGCTGCGCGACGGGGATGCCGTGGCCGCCGTGGTCCCGCTCTCCTCGACCGCTGCCTACTGCTTCGGGGTCTGCCTGGCCCTCATGCTGGGCGGCCCTCTCGTCCTGACCGGCCGATGGGACCGTGAGGAGGCGCTCGCACGTATGGCGGCCCATGATGTCCGGTGGACCATGTGCGTACCGACCATGGCCCTCCAGATGGGCTCGGCCGCAGCCGGCTCGAAGGTCCTCGACGGGGTCCGCTCGATCACCGTCGGTGGCGGCCCCATGGACAGCGGCGCCCTCGCCCGAGCCGAACGCTCCCTGGGGACCAGGATCCTGCGCGTCTTCGGCATGTCCGAGTGTCTGGGACACACCTCTCCGCGCCCCGACGACCCAGAGGAGATCCGCCTCGGCCGTGACGGACGCCCCTTCCCCGGTACCGAACTACGCGCGGTCGCCCCCGACGGCACAGTCCTGGCACAGGGCCTGACCGGCCGGGCCCAGGTCCGAGGCCCGTCCCTCTTCCTCGGCTACGCCCGAGACGGCAAGACCGAACCTCCGGCCTTGACCCCCGACGGCTTCTTCCCCACCGGCGACCTGCTGACGACCGGCGAGGACGGCACGGTCACCGTCATGGGTCGGGAGAAGGACGTCATCATCCGTGGCGGACGCAACCTCGACATCACCGAGATCGAACGAGCCGTCGCCACCCACCCGGCAGTGGCCCGCGCCTGCGTTACGCCCGTCCCGGACCCGCTCCTCGGCGAACGCGCCGCCGTCCTCCTCGTGTTGGAGGACGGCAGCGCCGGACTCGGGCTCGACGAGATCCGCGAACACCTGGCCCGCACCGGCCTGTCGAAGTCCAAGTGGCCCGAATACGCGTTCAATGTAAGCGAGTTGCCGCAGACGACAGTCGGCAAGCTCGACCGCTCGGGAGCCCGCGGCCTCGCCCGCGAACTGCACGCAAGGCTCCCCGAACACGCCGAACAGCACCGCCAAGGAGACGCATGACCACCCCCACGACGCCCACCCCCCGCTTCGACCGCGGACGGTGGGCGGAAGGCGGACCCGAGACCGTACGACCCGGCGTCCACCGCATTCCGCTCCCGCTGCCGGACGACGGACTGCGAGCCGTCAACGTCTACGCGCTGGAGGGACTGACGGAGGGGCTGGTCCTCATCGACGGAGGATGGTCGATCCCGGAGTCCCGCAAGGCACTTGAGGACGCCCTGACCGGACTGGGCCACGACCTGGGCGAGATCAGCCACATCCTGGTCACCCACATCCACCGTGACCACTACACCCAGGCCGTCGAACTGCGCAGGCTGCTCGGCTCCCGGGTGTACCTCGGTGCGGGGGAGCGGCGCGGGCTGGAGCTGCTGGGGGAGCTGCGCTCGAACGAGCCGGTCGGTTCGCTCCGGACGCTGCGGAGGGCAGGGGCGGACGAACTCGCCGAGCGGGTGGCGGCGATGTACGACAGGGACTTCGACCTGAGTGTGTGGGAGGCGCCGGACCGCTGGTTGGACGAGGAGGAACTCCGCTTCGGTGACACGTCGCTGTCGGTCGTCCCGACGCCCGGTCACACCCGGGGCCATGTCGTCTACCTGGACCGGGCCCGGGGCCTGTTGTTCTCCGGGGACCACGTCCTGCCGCACATCACCCCGTCGATCGGATTCGAACTGGGCGGTACGGCCCTGCCGTTGGGCGACTACCTGGACTCACTGCGCCGAATGACCACCCTGTCTGACGCCCAACTCCTCCCCGCACACGGCCCGGTCGGCGCCAGCATGCATGCACGCACGGAAGAACTCCTGGCCCACCACGACGACAGGCTCACCGAGACGCTGACGATCCTGGGTGCGCGGACGCGCAACGCGTACGAGGTGGCGGGGGAGTTGGGCTGGACCCGAAGGAAACTGCCCTTCACGGACCTGAACGCCTTCAACCAGATGCTCGCCGTCAACGAGACGGCGGCCCACCTGGACGTACTGGTGTCCCGTACTCAGGCGAGCTGCACACGAACGAACGGCATCAACTGGTACAAGGCGACGGCTGCTTGAGAACGAACATTTTCCTCGCCCCCGCCGCCCCTACCCGTCCCATCCTTCTGGGGGCTGCCGCCCCCAGAC
>NZ_JBSFDA010000039.1:0-72035 GCF_053593675.1 Streptomyces sp. NPDC002156
GGCCGTAGTCGGCCGGTGCCACGGCCCGGCCCCGGGCGCGCAGTTGGCCGACGCCCCGGCGCATCGCGTCCGCGTCGGGCTCGGCGTCCGTTCCTCCAGTGGCCGGGAAGGGGTTGTTGACGCCGGTGACGAACGGCAGCGCGGTCACCACCGAGTTGACGGCACCGGCGCGTACGGCACCGGCGCTGCCGCCGCCGACCCGGTAGCGGACGGCCCGTACGTTGCGGAACCCGGGCGGCACGGCCGTACCGTTGACGCCGTCCCCGAAGGTCACCTCGCCGGTGGCGTGGTCCACGGTGAACACCGGGTCGTCGGCGCCGTACGCGGCCAGGCTCTCCACTTCCCGCCAGCGGGAGGAGGTTCTGGACGTGGCGCCGGTCGTATTACCGGTCGTGGTGCCGAACACGTCGCCGCCGGTGTCGTCGTCGACCTCGATGACGACGGACCCAGCGAGGATGGGGGTCTGACTGAGCGTCATCCGCCGCAGGCCGCTGGCTCCCGGGGTCTGGACCGGCTGCAACGGCTCGTCCCTGATCGTGCGGGCGGCGGTGGCCGCGACCGTGTTCAGCCGCAGTCCGGACAGTACGGGCGCCGGGCCGCTGAAGGCGCCGTGCGCGATCTGCAGCCGCAGCCAGCGCAGTTGGGGCCGTGGCCGGGAGCCGGGCGGGCTGCCCGGCTCCCACGAGCGCGGGACCCTGAGTTCGACGGTTCCGTCGGCGCTCAGCCCGCCCGTGGAGTCACGTACCAGTTCGGCGGGTACGAGGCGGGTGCCATCGAGGACGTCCCAGCGCAGCAGGGGCGCGGCGGGCAGCGGAAGGGGTGCCGTGCCGCCGGAGTCCGCGGGAACGGGCGCGGCGGCGACGACCACGAAGCCCAACGAGAGACGCGGGTAGGGGACGGCCGTACCCGCGAGGCCGATCCACAGGCCGTTGCCAGGTTGCGGGTCGCGGCCGAACGGCGCGAACGGTCGGCCGGGGCCGGCCGGTCCGAGCGGCAGGTCCTCCAGCGTCCCCGCCTCCTGGACGGCGAGTGCGGCGAGGGTGGCCGGTGTGGCGTACAGGTCCTGGTCCGTCTCGTAGACGACCTGGCCCGCCGGTGTCGAGGCCGCGCTCTGGAAGCCCGCGGGGATGAGCACGGAGGCGCCGTCCGGCGGGTTCACGGTGAACTCCAGGAGCGCGGCGGCCGCACTCGCGGGTCGCCTGCGCACTCCGGCCGTGGCCAGGTGCTCGGCCAGTACCTTCTCCGGCAGCCGGTTGACGCGGGAGAGCACGGGTTCGGCCAGGGTCCCGAAGAGGCGTACGAGCGCGACTCCGGCGTCCTGGCGGTCGGGGTCGGTCCAGTCGGGGGTGTATCCGGCGATCCGGCCGCGTACGTCGGTGCGTACGGCTTCGCGGGTTGCCTCGACCAGTTCCGGCTGGACCCCGGTCGGTCCTGTGCCGGGGACGAGGTCGCCCTCGGTCCGCGTGTCCTTCTCCCACCACACGTCGCCGGTCATGCCAGCCCCTCCCCCGGTTCGACGGCGGGCACGATCCGGGTGCGGACCGACCGCAGTACGGGCAGTTCACCGGCGCGCAGTGGCACCTCGTCGCAGTCCTCGGCCGGTTCGGTCCCGTCGAGGCCGATCGCCACACCGGCGACGTCCGCGAGGTCTCCCAGGGCCCGCTGGGCGGTACGCAGTACGGCGGACGGGCGCAGCGCCTCGCCGAACGGCCAGCCGTCCTGCTCCTCGCCGCCGACGAGCGGGTCGAGGAAGCGCCGCAGCGCGGACGTGACCACGGCGGACACGCGGGCGCGGTCGGCCGGGCCGCCCGACAGGTCGACACGGAGGCTCAAGTCTCGGTAGCGGGGCTCGCGCACGAAGACCTCGGAGGTGAGCAGCCGGGCCTCGTCGAGGCGAGCGGCGACCGCGCGCAGCATGCCCGGGTCGGGCCGTGGCGCGACGACGAAGTCCTCGCGGTCGAGGTCGGTCCGCTGCACCGACGGGACGATGTGGACGGTCACCGCGCCGGGCACCCGGTCGCACGCGAATCCGGCGTGCTCCCCGAGAGACGCGTAGGCGCGGGCGACGGCGACCCCCGGCGTCGTACGGGCGAGGGTGACGAAGTCGTCCGCCGTGACCGCCCGGGTCACCTCCCCCAGGGACGCGCCCGCGCGCTGCCGTGCGGCGGTGACCGTCTCGGGGTCCTGACCGCCCTCGGCCCGTACGAGGTTGGCGGCCACGACCGTGCCGACGTCCGCCGGGGTGTCCGGGGCCGCGACCCAGTTGTCGGTCAGTCCGCCGTTGCCCTCCCGGCCGCCGCCGAGCACGTAGTCGACGACGACGTCCGGGTCCGGCTTGGGAATGCGCCCGGTGAGTCCGTCGCCGAAGACGACAGCGCCCTCGGTCCGGTCGACCAAGTGGACCCGGTCGGTCGGCGCGCCGAAGGTGAAGTCAGGCACCGGCCGCCACTCCTCGCCCGCCAGGCGTACGGCCGCTTCGAGGAGCCGGCCTGCGGCGTCCGGCAGCACGAGGTGCTGGCCGGGGAGCTTGAGCCACGCCTCGATCTGCTCCGCCAGATCCGCACCCTGTGCCGTGAACCGTCGGCGGTGGCGGGCGACGGAGACGTTGACGGCGAGTCGGCGGAGGCGGGGCGGTGCCGCGTGGGTCGCGGCCGGGGTCGACACCAGTACGCCGGTGTTCCGGGTGGTCCAGCCTGCGGGCGGGTGCAGCCGGACGACACCGGACCGCCTCAGCCCGGCCGTTCCGTCCTCGACCTTCTCGAACTTCTCGAACGGACCCGCGAGGCCGGAGTCCGGCCGGAACCAGGACCAGGTCAGCTCGGCGGGGGGTGGTACGTCGGCGACCGCGGTGGGCAGCCAGGACGCCACGGACGCGGCGGGGGCGTCCAGTTCGAAGAGGAGGCTGATCGGGCCTGGGGCGGGGTGCTCTCCGGTGAGCGGCAGGGTGAACCGGGCCTGGGCCGGCGCGCCGTCGTTCGCGAGGAGGGCGACGCCCCGACCGGCCCGGAGGTCCGCCGTGCGGTCGCGGTCGGTCCACACGGTGATCTCGGCGCTGTCGGCGAGCGGAAGGACGGTGACGTCGTCGTCGAGGGTGAAGACGACTCGACCCAACTGGTCCCGGGTCAGCGCCGTTCCGGCGGGGACGAGCGGAACGGCCGCACCCGGCTGCCGGGCGGACAGCCGCAGCACCGTGGCCGCGGCGCGGGCGGGGCGCGGCGGGTCGAGGCCGAGCAGCCGCAGGATGGCGACGACCAGGGCGTCCGGCACCTGGTCGAGCCAGTACAGCCGCTGTTCGAGGAGGTAGGCGAAGAGTTCGAGGAGAGTGACGCCGGGGTCGACGGGGGCGTGCAGTGTCCAGGCGCCGTCCGACTCGGCGGGGATGCGGCGGCGGACGGCCGCCATCATGTCGGCCCAGGTGAGGTCGTCCAGACGGGGCGCGGGCATGGTCATGGCGTGCTCCCCGTGGGGCCGGTGAGACCGCTGAGTCCGACGTAGAACGGGAACACCAGGTTGGCCTTGGTGTTGCTGCGCCGGACGCGGTAGACGACCGAGACGGTGACCCGTGACTCGTCGGCCGGGTCGGCCTCCGCGCGGACCTCGTCGAGCTCCACCCTGGGCTCGTGGGTGCGTACCGCCTCGGCGATCGAGTTCTCCAGGTCGCGCAGATTCTGCACACTGCCGGGAGCGAACACCAACTCCGGTGCTCGGGTGCCGAGTTCGGGCTGCATCACGCGCTCGCCGCGGCCGGTGAGCAGCAGCGCCCGCAGACAGTGCTCGATGCTCTCCTCGCCGACGGCGTAGCCGAGCCGCCCGGCCTCGTCGGGCAGGATCGGGAACCGCCAGCCCGTGCCGAGGAACTCCTCGCTCATGCCGTCCTCGCCTTCTTGGCCAGTACGGCGGCCGTGAGCGGTACGAGGGGCGGGCTGGTCGGCCCGGCGGAGGACGGGTGGGTGTGCGTGTTGAACGCCTGGAGCAGCGCGTTGCCGAGCACGAGCGGTTCGGTGGCGCCGGCGCCGAGTTCGATGGAGGAGGAGTCGACGGTCACCTTCGGCGCCTTGAGCGTGATCTCCCCCTGCGCGGACACCGTCACGCTGCCGCCCTCGGCTGCGGTGATCCGGATCTCCTTGCCCTGGTCGTCGAGTTCCACCACGTGTCCGGCGGCCGAGGTGATGCGTACGGCGGCCTGGGAGGCGTTGTCGTCGAAGAGGACCTGGTGGCCGTGCTTCGTCCGGATGACCTTCTGGTCGCGGCCGTCGGTGCGGGCGGTCGGCGGCTTGTCCTGGCCGTTGTAGAGACCGCCCAGGACGACGGGGAACCGCATGTCCCCGTGGACGAAGGCGACGAGCACCTCGTCTTCCTTCTCGGGGACGAACACGGAGCCGTAGCCGTTGCCCGCGTACAGCTGGCTCACCCGGCACCAGTCGGTGACCGTGGTCCCGTCGAACCACGGGAACCTCAGCTTGACCCGGCCCTCGTCGTCGCCGTCGACCTCCGCGACGAGCGCTTCCACGACGCCGTAGAAGCGTTTGTCGGTGCTGCGGGCCCGTGGCGCGGTCCTGGTCGTCACTTGTCCCCCTGGTGGATCCGCCGGCCGGTGAACTGGGTGAAGAAACCACTGGTGTTGAGGGTGTGCTCGACCCGTTTGACGAAGTAGGTGCCGGAGAAGCGGCGACCGAGGCCGTAGATCTCCAGGTTGTCGCCGGGCCGCAGTTCGGGCAGGCCCGCGACCTTGCCGGTCGCGGTGATGAACTCGTAGGCGCGCTCGCGCAGCAGGCTGATCGCCAGTTCGCGGGCCTCCTGGTCGCTGGTGACCGGTGCGTCGACCATGACCTCCTGGCGGCCCTGCGCCGCGGACTCGGCGGCCTGCGGCCCGCTCTGGCCGTCGGCCGTGTTCTGTCCGGCCGGGAGGTTCTCGGCGGTCGCGGTGAACGCGATCGGCTGCTTGGTGCGGGGGTCCCAGCCTCGTACCGTCACCTTGCTGACCTGCTGGGAGACCGTCAGGGTCGGGGTGAACTCCATCAGGTTGGGGATCAGTCCCACGGGCTGATTGGTGGGGCCGGTGGACAGCCCGGGAGCGTAGGCCAGCCGGTACACCCGGATGGGGCGGCCGTCCCGGCCGTCGGTGGGTTTGATGAAGTACAGCGTGTCCTCGCCGGTGGCCGGGTCCGGCAGCAGGAAGCAGTCGAAGTCGAGCCGCTTGGCGCGTTCCAGCAGGAAGCTCGCGTCGTCCTGGTTCTTCTGCACCACACGGTCGTGGACCGGGCCCTCCTTGGTGACCTCGATCTTCAGGTGGTTGCGCTGGGCGATCTCCTGGGCGATCTCCCAGTCCTGCTTGTTGAGGTAGATCTTGGTCTCGTTCTCGGTGGGCTTGCGGTCCTTCAGCCGCAGCAGCCCGTCGACTCCGCTGACCGAGACGGTGGGGGACGAGCCGTCGGTGAACTTCGGGCTGAGCGTGGAGATGGTCCCGGTGGCGACGGTGAGCAACTGGTCTGCGTAGCCGAGGCGGACCGAGACCCGGCAGCCGAGCTGGAAACTCGGCGAGTCGCTGTGCTTGAACCTCAGGTTGGCGTCGTCCCAGTTGTTCAGGGTGAGATCGAAGCCGGACATCTCGTCGATGTCCCGGTTCACCTTGATGTCGATGATGTCGTTCTTGGTGGACGGATCCATCTCCAGTCCCTCGATGCGCACCTCGAACTCGGGCGCGTACCGGTCGGGAGAGGCGACCTCGGGCGTGGGAGAGCTCATCGCGCGCTCCTCACGGCAGCCGGGGCACGGTCAGCACCCGGCCCGGTCGCAGGTCCCGTGGGTCGTCGATCCCGTTGGCGCGCGCCAGTTCGCGCCAGGCGTCGGGGCGCCGGTACACGGCGGTGGAGATGGAACTGAGGGTGTCGCCGCGGCGCACCACGTAGCTCTTCTCCACGGTGGGCGAGGAGCGGGGTACGGCGGCGACCTGCACGGCGGCCGTGCGGTACTCCTTGAGGGAGAGGTCCAGCATGGCCCGCAGCGGCACCCCGTCCGGCCGGAACAGCTGGTAGTTGACGTCCAGCTTCTCGACGACGCCGGTGAAGACCTCCTCGTCCCACACGAACCGGACGATGGGCGGCGCGTGTTCACGGCTGTCGGGGCGCAGCAGGTTGCGCAGGGCGTCGACGTACGCGGTCCGTACGTTCTCCAGGGTGTCGGAGGTGTCGACCAGCGCCTGGACGGTGAGCGTCTCCGTACCGCCGCGGATGTACTGCAGGGGCGGTGTCTCCAGGCCGGGGATGGTGATCTCGGCGAAGGTGTTGCTCTTGCTGAGCTTGTAGTCGGTGGGGTTGAACCGCAGCGGGATACGCCGCTGCCGCTCGTCGGCGATCACGGGCCGGACGATCTCCAGGCGGGCCTGGGCGGCGCCCTGGCGGGCGAAGGAGACGGGCGTCACGCTCACAGCGGGCCCTCCCCGTCGCCGAAGCTGCGTTCGGCCTCGGTGTGCTTGGCGCGGGCGCACGCGTCCTCGTACAGCTTCGCCCAGGCCTGGATGTGCTTGTTGAACAGCCGGGTGAAGACGGCGCCGTCGTCGCCTTCCACCTGGAACCGGACTTCGAGGTTGTGAATGGTCACCTTCGGCACACCGGTCACCTCCCTTGGCTCTGTCGCGGCAGCGCGTTCGCCGCGGTGTCCTGCAGGACTTTGGTCAGCCCCTCGTGGGCGATCTCCAGTGACTCGATGGCGATCGCGTTCTGTTCGGCGTGCAGGTCGGGTCCGCTCCACTTGGCGGCGAGCCCGCCGTGGAACGCCCAGGCCGCGCCGGGTATCCCGTCCGGGGCGAGCAGGATGATGGCGCCGTCGCGGCGGGCGCCGAGGGAGTCGGCGAGTCCGGCCTGGTACCAGGCCCACAGACCGGGGTCGCGTACCACTCCGCGTTTGAGGGTGATCCGGTTCCACGAGTGGCGCAG
This sequence comes from Streptomyces sp. NPDC002156, assembly GCF_053593675.1. Lineage (NCBI taxonomy): Bacteria > Bacillati > Actinomycetota > Actinomycetes > Kitasatosporales > Streptomycetaceae > Streptomyces > Streptomyces sp. NPDC002156. The sequence continues at coordinate 6,936 of NZ_JBSFDA010000039.1, forward strand.
CGGCAGCTGGTGCACCGAGTCGTTGCGGCCGCCCTCCGGGTAGCTCGTCACCTCCAGCTGGGCGCCGAGCCCGGCGACCTCCTGGAACGCCCCGGCGGCGACGAGCGGCAGCAACAGCGCCTGCGCGGACGGCAGATACGCGTCGCCGGGGTCGAGCGTCACCAGGAATCGGTACTTCGGCAGCGGATCCTGGTTCATGCCTCGATCACCTCCAGACCACGGTCCTGGCCGAGTACGAGACGCAGCCGGACGAACTCCATGGGTACGGCGGCGGCGACCTCGATCTCGCAGACCAGCTGCCCGGGGTCCTGCTCCGGCGGGTTGTTGGTGTCGTCGCACACCACCCGGAACGCCTGCTCAGGGCGTGTTCCGGTGAGTGCGCCCGCCCGGAAGGCGGACAGGAGCACCGAGGTGATCGCCCGGACCAGGGTCAGCCGCAGCTCGGGCGAGTTGACGTCGAACACCAGGGGGCCCGCCACCCGCCGGATCGCGCGCACCAGGAGGTGCAGCAGTCTGCGGTGGGCGATGTAGCGGGTGCGGGGGTCGGCGGACAGGGTGCGTCCGCCCCACACCATCAGTCCCCGGCCCCGGGTGCACCGGATCAGGTCGACGCCCGCGTCGAAGAGGCGGACCTGCTGGGGTTCGGGGAGTTCGGCGGCGAGGTCGACGGCCTCCAGGATCACGGCGCCCGCGGGCGTGTGGTGCGCTCCGCGCTCGGCGTCGAGCCGGGCGATCACACCCAGGACGTGGCCGGACGCCGGGACGGTGCGCAGTGCGGGTCCGTCGGGGGTGCGCAGCAGCGGGTGGTAGACGGCCGCGCAGCTGAGCAGCCCGCTGTCGCCGGTCGCGGTCAGTGACTCCACCCACTCCACCGTGGCGTCGACGGAGGACAGTTGGAGCGGGACGTCGAGGACGACCAGGCGGTCGAGGAGCGGGGAGACGGTTCCCAGCAGTTCCAGGACCATGTCGGTGTGCACGGTCCCGGACAGGTCCGTGCCCAGGTCGGGCAGTGCCACCAGGGCCGGTTCCGGGAGTTCGGACTGCACGGTCACGGCGTCCGAGTACTCCTGCCGCGTCGGCGGGGCGTCGGTGCCGCCCGCGAGCGTCAGGGGCCAGGACGTCGAGATCGGGCCGGGAGTCCCGGGGGCGGGGGCGGGTCCGTCGGGGACCAGCCGGATGTAGCGGGACCCGGTGAGCCGGTCGGCCACGTCGGCGGGCGGCAGTCCGGCGAAGGTCTCGGGCGCCTCGCCGGGCACGGTGACCCGCACACTCACCGTCGGCGGTCCAGCCACCGTACTGGCCTGGTAACGGATGTCGACGCGCACGGTGTTGGCCCAGGCGCCCGGGCTGGTCGCGACCACCCGGTAGCGCGTGGCCGCGAATCCGGCGATGTCGCCGACCGGCCACAGGGCCCGCGCGGTGGCGGCCGGCCCGGACACCCGAAGCACCCAGGCCGTACGGCCGCCGTTCTCGAAGAAGCCGCGCAGCGCGTACGGCGTGGCGAAGGCGCCCTCCGGCGGTGGCGGCCCGAAGACGCCCACGACGTCGTTCCAGCTCTCCACCCGCACAGGGGTGGCCACCGGGCCACGGCGGAACCGGCCGAGGAACGCCGCCACGTCCGTGCGCAGCGGCTCCGGTTCCGGGCCGCGGGACGCGAACGTCAGGGATACGCCGGGAAGCGCTTCGCTCGTCATGTCAGACGTCGATCTCCAGCTTCTCGACCGCCAGGACGAGCGTCTCCATGGCGATCTCGTTCTTGGTCGCGCTGAGCGTCGGGCCGGTGTACTTGGTCGGCCAGCCCCGGTCGAAGTTCCAGCGCATCGTTTCCTGGCGGTTCTCGTCGAGCAGCACGATCGACCCTGAGGCGCGGCGCACCTTGCCGTTGAGGGCCTCGGCCACCCAGTTCCAGAAACCGACGTGGCCGGTGATGCCGCGCTTGAAGGTGAGGTTGGTGAACTTCTTCAGTCCCGGGATCTTGCGGACGGTGATGTCCTCGCTGCCGTTGCGGTACTCGATCGGCGGGATCTCCAGCTCCAGACCGCTCATCTCGGTGAAGGACCCGCTGACCGCGACGCCGTCGTCACTGACGTTGGTCACGATGATCTGGAAGTTGTAGGACGCGTAGGGATCTTCCCTGGTCACGGGTGGCATGGTGGCCGCTCCTCAGTCGGTGCACGGGCTCGGTCGGGGCTCTGGCTCGGTCGGGTGCTCAGGCGAGCTGGGTCTCGCGGGTCTTCTGCTGGATCCGGAAGATCACGAACTCCGCCGGGAAGACCGGCGCGACCCCGATGACACAGATGAGCCGGCCGTTGGCCAGGTCGTCCTCGGTCATGGTGGTGCGGTCGCAGGCGACGAAGAACGCCTCGTCGGCGGTGGTGCCGGCGAGCGCGCCACTGCGCCAGACCGTGGTGAGGAAGTTGGTGACCGTCTGGCGGACCAGGGCCCACAGCGACTCGTCGTTGGGCTCGAAGACCACCCACTGGGTGCCCTCGTCGATGGACTCCTCCAGGAAGAGGAAGAGCCGCCGCACGTTGATGTACTTCCACGAGCTGTCCGAGGACAGCGTGCGCGCGCCCCACACCCGGTGGCCGAGGCCGGGGAAGAACCGCAGTGCGTTGATGCCCTTGGGGTTCAGCAGGTCCTGGTGGCGTTTGGTGATGTCCTGGGCGATGCCGTCGGTCTGCCGGATCCCGCGGATGACCACGTTGGCCGGTGCCTTGTGCACGCCCCGCTCCACGTCGACCCGGGCGTAGATCCCGGCCATGTGGCCGGACGGCGGTACCTCGACGTCGCGGTTGGTGGAGGGGTCGCGGGTGACGAGCCACGGGTAGTAGAGCGCCGCGTACTTGGTGTCGAAGGGCTCGCGGAACGTCTGGATGCCCTCGATGTCGAGGCCGTCGCGCGGGTCGAGGATCGCGAACCGGTCCCTGAGCAGCTCGCAGTGGGTGACGAGAGCCGATTCGACGGTGCCTGACCACATGCCGGGCACCGCGCAGACGGCCACCTCGTCGATGTCCTCCAGGGCGACGATTCCGGTACGCCGTCCGCTGCCGCCGTCGGTGCCGACGAAGTCGGCCGGGCTGAGGCTACCGTACGCGTCGTCGCCGTCGGCCAGCGTCAGCCAGGAACCCGTCGCGGGCACCGGGAACTTCGTGGGGTCGGTGGACAGGCCGGGCAGCGCCGTGGCCTGCACGAGCTGCGAGCGACTCTGCAGGGCGGTCGTCAGGTTGGCCGGGTTGTCGCCGGTGAGCCGGAGGCCCGGGAACGTCTCCGTGACCGCGGCCCCGGCCGTGTCCGTGAACCGGGTGGTGACCTCGGCCTCGACCAGATGGATCCGGTCGGTCTCGAAGAGCGTCCCGGGTACGTTCCGGTCGAGGGTGACGAGATCCTCGGCGACCGTCTGGACGGTCAGGGCGGTCAGGGCGGTGCCGTCGTCGACCTGGACGACCGCGCCCTCGTACAGCCTGCTCGCGCCGCCGACCCGCAGCGTCGGTCCGGCGGCGGTATTGCCCCGGCGTACGCGGCGTACCGTGAGCCCGGTCTCCCACGCCGCGTGGGTCGTGTCCGCCGGGAAGGTCAACGTCACCTTGCCGTCGGCCGGTTGGCTCGCCTGGACCTTGAACCGGCGGGGGCCGATCTGCACCCACACGTCGGCGGGCAGGTCGTCGGGGTCGAGCCCGTTCGCCGCGGCCACCTCGACGGATTCACTGTCCGCGTCCGCGTCCGCGACCAGGCGCGTGATGAACAGGGCGCCCTCCTGCGGATCGGGCAGCACCGGCAGCGCGGCGCCGACCATCGGCTGGACCCGGACCCGGACACCGCCGCCCCACGCGCCGGGGCTCACCGCGGACAGCCGCAGCGTCTGTTCGGCGCCGCGCTGCCCGACCTGGACGTAGTCCCCGCGGGCCGTCCTGACCTCGGCGGGCAGCGCCGTCTCCAACCGGATCCGGCGGGCGGACATGTCGTAGCCGGCGACCACGGCGGTGTGGATCGTCTGCTGGTCGTCGCCACGGAAGATGTCGATCTGCTGGCCGACCCCGGTGAAGCCGATCAGGTGCCCGAGCTGGAGGCTGGTCGCACCGCGCGCGGCGTCGGAGGCGACGGGGCTCACCAGGCCGTTGGCCAGTTCCCCGGAGGCGGGTTTCGCGTCCGCGCTGGCGACCCGCTTGACGTAGAGCCGCTGGCCGCCGTTGTCGAAGAAGCCCTTGACGGCCAGCGGGAACAGCCACCAACGGCCGCCTTCGGTCGGGTCGTTGGCCCAGCGGTCCCGTACGCCCGCGTCCGGCTCGGGCAGGAAGCCGCCGAAGACGGTCTGGAACTCCAGGAAGTTCGTGACCAGTTTGGGCTTGCCGGTGTACGGGCCACGAGCGGTCACCCCGACCATGCCGGCCGTGCTCGTGCTCACCCCCGCGATCGGCCGTGGCCCCGCATCGATCTCCTCGATGTAGACCCCGGGGCTCAGATACTCGGCCATGGATGTGGCTCCTTCACTGCTCACGAATCTCGATGACGTGTCGGCGCTCGGCTTCCTGGGGCAGGCGCACGGTCAGCGACCCGGCCCGGCCCGGCCGTTCGGTGGCCTCAACGAGGAAGGTCTCCTCGGTGGTGTTCTCGGTGGCTTTCTCGCCCTCCCAGCGCAGGGCGAGCCGGAAGGCGCCCGTGGCGTCGGAGAGGGTGCGTTCGTGCCACGGCGTCAGGTCCTGGCCGGTCCGCCCCGCGGCCTCGACGAGCGCGTTCGCGACGGGTGCCCGGGTGGTCGCGTCGAGCACCACGCCGTGGACGGTGCGCACACCCGGCGGATAGGCAAAGGCGGCCCCCGGCAGCAGCCGGACCAGCCTCGGGGAGGCCTCCACGGACGGCGGGTGGGTGTTGTCGTACGGATACACCAGGAACTCGACGCCGACGAGAGCGGCCGAGAACGGCTCGCCGTCGGCCGGGTAGAGCGGCTGGTAGCCGGCGGCCTCGAACCGGACCCGGTGGCGCTCCGGCCGGGCCGCCCACGGCTCGGCCCGTCTGCCGAGTCCCGGGAAGGCGAGGTGGCCGCTGGGGGTGCGCACGGCCCGGTCGTCCAGCGGCACCCAGCCGCCTTCGCCGTCGAACCCGCCCTCGTCGTCGAACCGTTCGAGGCGGGCCTCCACGCCCGCGGAGCGCACCCGGCGGGCGTGGTCGTCGAACGGCACCAGCCAGACGGGGCTGTAGAGCGCCGACCGGGCAAGCGGCAGGAAGGCGCTCATGGCGTCGCCGTCCCCGCGATGATCCGGCTGCGCACCGGGCGCACCGGCGTCTCGACGGCCGAGTCCAGGTTGACGACGCGGATCTCGTAGTTCAGCGAGAGCCGGTACGGCTTCTGGATCGCGTACCAGACCCAGGACTTCTGATCGAGGGTCAGGGGCGTCAGTGTCGTGTGCAGTGAGTCCGTGCTGCCCGCCAGGCTGCCGGCCAACTGGGTGCCGTCCAGGATCGCGTCGTCGTAGAACGTCTGCAGGGCACGCCCGAGCATCCGGTGCTGGGTGTCCTGGTCGCCGCCCCAGGGGGTGATCAGATATCGCAGGAGCAGGGCCATCGGCGGTTTGCGGGCGGTGAGCGGGTCGGGCGGCTGGGAGCGCACCGGGGGCCGGTTGCGGGAGGTGGGGTCCTCGGCGATCTCGTAGAGGAACACCGTGAGTTTCGGGGGCGGCGTCTGCACCGTCTCGGAGAGGTCGTTCAGTTCCGCGATCGGTGGTGGCATGTCGCGCTGGCCCAACCCGCGCAGGGACTGCGTCAGAGTGCTCACGATGACGGACGAGACATCGGCGATCACACCGAAGTCACCCATGCGAAGCCCCCTCCCGGCGCGCGCCGACGACGTATACCGATGACATCTACCGAGAGGATGCAGAGGCCCCCGTGATCCGCCCGCGACTCACCCGTCACACCGGCGTCACCGATGCATCCCTGGATCCGTCCCCGTCGCTCGCGATGACGTCATCGAACACGGATCGACAACGCCCGGGTGACAGCGGTGAGGGACACTCGGTCTCTCATGGAGACCCCCTCGACACGGTCCGGCGTCCTGATCCTCCGGGTGTGGGTGGAGGACGGCAGGGAGGACGGCTTCCGCGCACGCATCATCCAGACCGTCGACGGAGAGCAGGAACCGCCCACCGCGGTGAGCAAGACCGTCGATGTCCTCACAGCGGTGCGGACTTGGCTCGATGAGCTTCTGGAACGCGAAGGGTGACGCCAATGCGACGCTCTGGTGATTCCCTTGTGACGCCGTCACGTTGATAGTCGACCCTGCAGGCATAACTTGCTCGTAACATGGCCTCGGGAATCCCAGCAGCCACGCCGAAGATCACCGAAGCCGAGATCGGTACGGGGGCGTCGATGAACGGACAAACACAACCCATCTCCCTGAGGTTACTCAAGGGATTTGCACTGGCTATAGATCACACTCGCATTCCGGTCTGCTCCAGCACTCAACGACTCCTCGCGTTTCTGGCTTTGCAGGACATGCCGCGATCCCGCACCTACGTGGCCGGAATCCTCTGGCCGGATGTCACGGCATCGCGCGCCAACGCAAACCTGAGGTCGTCCCTGTGGCGGGCGACGCGCGCCGGCCACCCGATCATCGACGTGTCCGCGCACGACCTGGCCATCTCCAAGGACGTCACCGTCGACCTGCACGCGGCGGTTGCACACGCGCACAGACTGCTCGACAACTCACGCTCGTGCGACGACATCCTGACCATGCAAACACTGGCAGGCCTGTCATCGGATTTGCTACCGGAATGGCCAGAAAACGACTGGATGTTGATCGAGCAGGAGCAATACCATCAGCTCCGGCTTTATGCCCTGGAAGCGATGACCGAGCGTCTGACGGAAGCGCGACGCCACGGTGAAGCCGTCGCCGCGGGACTTACCGCCGTGCGTACCGAACCCCTGCGGGAAAGCGCTCATCGCGTACTGATGAAAGCGCATTTGGCGGCCGGTAACAGGGGTGCGGCAGTGCGCCAATTCGAGCAGTGCCGTCGCGTCCTGCGGGAGGAATTGGGCCTGGAGCCCTCCCCCTCGCTGAGGGCCCTCCTGCCGCCCCACACCGAACGCAACGGACGGACACGGCTTCAGCCCTCCGCGACCCAGCTCAAGGTGTGACCGTCCGCGCCGAGTCGCGCACGAGCGGTGGCGGCAAGCGGGCCGAGCGGCTCCTTCCGGGACGGCGCTCACCGGATTCGGGGCAGTACCTGTTCCCCGAAGTTCCGCAACGTCGCCTGGAGTTGCGTGAGGCTGCCGCGGTTGGCCAGCCACATCCGCCGTATCCCCGAGTTCCGGAGCCTCGCGATGCGGTCGATCCAGTCCTTCGTGTCGCCGGCCATCCCCCAGCGGTCCAGGGCGAACCCGGTCAACCCGAGGCGGTCCATGAGCTGTTCGTTGGCTCCGCCCGGTCGCTGGTGATCGGCCAGGACGTAGTGCCGTACGTAGGCGCGGACGGCGTCGTGGTGGCGTTCGGGAACCAGCCGTCCGTCCACTCCGGCTCGCATGCTGTGATGCAGGATCGAGGCCAGGGACGGACGTATCCGCTTCCGCGCGCCCTCCCGGTCGGCGTCCAGGACGCTGCGGACGGTGAACCAGGCCTCGACGTCGGCGGGTTCACGCCCGCGCAGCCGCGCACCGGCACGTACGCGGTCCAGTGACCACGCGACGACATCGGCCGTGAGCCCGGTGCCGATGGAGACCGCCTCGGCGATGCCACCGGCGAGTTCCAGCATCCGGGGACCCTCGGCACCGACAGAGATACGGACGGGAGCCCGCGCGCCGCCGTACACGTCGATCTCCCGTCCGTCGAAGCGGCCGTGACCGGTCGTCAGGAGAGCGCGGACGCACGTGACGTACTCCTCCAGTCGTGCTCGCGTCGCCGGTCGCCGCCCGACGCTGCGCACGGCGGAGTCGCCGGTGGCGATCTCCATGAAGGCGCGGCCCCCGGTCATGGCGTCGATCGTGGCGAGGAAGGCCGCAGTGATCTGCGGGTCGCGGGTCCAGGGGTTGGTCGGGCGCATCCCGACGTACGCCCGGGTGGTGCCGAGTGCCAGGAGGGTCACCCTCGACGCCGCCTCGTTCAGTCGGAATCCGGTGTCGCCCACGCCGATCGAGTGCAGGCCGTAGTCGTCCGCCATCCGGGCGAGCTCGACCAGACCGTGGGCGTGCTGTCGGGTGAGGACGGGATCGGTGAGGGTGAACTGCATCGCGAACTCCATGGGCGGGGCCGCTTTCAGCTGTTCGGTGTCGGGGTCCGGTGCGGCAGGCGCAGATGCCGGCTGAGCACCGAGCGCGCCGTGCGCACATCGACGACCGCGAGGCCGGGACGCAACGCGGTCTCCGCGAGTGCGAGCGTGTCGGGCGAGTCGATGGTGAAGGCGTCCACGCCGAACGCCGCCCCGAGCGCCGCGAGGTCGGGCGCGGGCACGACGGCCGCCTCCGCGTGACCGCCTTCGAGACGGAGCCGCTGGTACTCGGTGCCCAGGGCGTCGTCGTCGAGGACGAACAACGTCAGGTCCGCGCCGGCCCGGGCCGCGGTGTCCAGCTCCTGCACATGCATCATGAACGCGGCGTCGCCCTCGAAGACGACTGTCTTGCGCTCGGGCGCTCCGAGGGCCGCGCCGATGGCGGTCGTGAGTGCCTGTCCGATGGATCCGAAGCCCTGCGCGGCGAAGAACCGGCCCCGCGCCGGGGCCGTGAGGAAGGCGGCGGCGAAGCCCGAGCAGTGGCCGTTGCTGATGACCACGGTCGCGTCGTCGGGGATGTGCCGGTCGATCGCCGCGAGCGCGACCCGTGGATCGACGGTGCCGTCGGGGACGGGTGGGCTGAAGTCGCGCAGGTCCTCCTGCCAGCAGGCGGCGGACGGGCCGACGGGGGTGAACCAGGGCGCCCGGGTGTCCGGGGTGTCCCGCGTCAGGGACAGGGTGTGCCGCAAAGTCGCCGCCGCGTCGCCACGGAGGGTCTCGGCCTTGCCCGTGGCCGCGAGGTCGTCGACGACCTTGACGACGTGTGCCGCCTCGAACAGGCGCGTCGACTGCGTGGTGCTACGGCCCATCGAGGCGCCGACGGCCACGACCAGGTCGGCGGAGCGCAACACCCGCTCCGCCGCCGGGTGCGCCAGCCCTCCGGCGATCCCGAGGTCGTACGGATGTCCGTCGAACAGCCCCTTGGCGGGCAGCGTCGTGGCCAGAGCGGCACCGAACCGGTCCGCGAGCGACGTCATCATCGCGGGCGAGGTGTCGTCCATGGCACCGCGGCCCGCGATGAGTACGGGGCGTTCCGCACGCGTCAGGAGTCGGCTGATCCGTCGGGCCGCGTCGATGTCGTCATCGGCGGTGGTCGTCGCTCGCGACCGGTGTGTCGATCCGCTTCGGACACACCCGTCCACGGGCAAGGTGAACAGGTCCGCCGCGACGCCGAGAACCACCGGTCGGCACTCGTCCCGGGCGAGCGCCAGGACTTCGGCGAGGACGTCCGCCGGATGCTCCCCCGGCTTCATCCTGCGGTAGGCGGCCTCGCACGAGGCGACGAAGGAGGCCTGGTCGAAGGTCTGGGCCCCCTGGTAGCCGCCCGGTGTCTCGGCCGCCACGACGAGGAGCGGGGACCGGTTGCGGGCCGCCACCAGCAACGACGTGGCCACGTGACTGAGTCCGGGGCCGTGGGTGACCGAGCAGATCCCGATGCGCCCCGAGGACCATCCGTAGCCTTCGGCCATCGCCACGGCGGCGTTCTCGTGCCGTACCTCGACCACGGGAACACCCCGTTGTCCGAGGGCGATGAGCAGGTGCATGTTGCCGTCGCCCATGAGCCCGAAGACATGCGTGGCCCCGGACCGCGCCACGGCGTCGGCGAACTCCTGTGCCTGCGTGCGACGCCCGGTGCCGCGCTCGTCGATCTGCCTCAAGAGGACTCCTTCGAGGCCCGGGACGACCGTTGCAGGTGTGCGGAGAAGAAGGGGAGGACCTCTTTCTCGAACCGTTCGGGAATGCGGTTGGTGTGGTTGCCCTCGTAGACCTCGAAGGTGTGCGGCACCCGGTAGGTGGTCAGGACGCGGTCGAGTTCGGTGAGGTTGGCGGCGATGTTCGTGTCCTGGTCGCCGACATCGAACGCGATCCGCTGTCTCCTGAGGTTGCCGATGTACTGGTCGATCATGGCCAGGGGGCGGTTGGCGGTCATGCGCGCGATGACCGACTCCTGGAGTTCGCCGTTCTTGACGGGAGAGTCGTAGTAGAGGGGCGGCTTGGCGGGATCGGGTGCCCACGACGCGGCCGCGGCGACCGCCGTACGGATGCCGGAGGGGATCTGCGTGTAGTCCTCGGGCCGTTCGGTGAACGCCTCGAACTCGGCCATCTCCTCGGGGGTGTCCGGGATGTTGCTCGTCCGGGAGATGCAGCACGCGCTCAGCACGTAGAGGGCCGAGAAGACATCGGGGTGTTTCATACCGATCCGCAGCGTGCCGTAGCCGCCCATGGAGTGGCCCGCGAGCCCGCGAGCCGCCGCCCGGGGGATGGTGCGGAAGTGCCGGTCGACGTAGGACACGAGGTCGTGCGAGACGAAGGCCTCCCAGTCCCCGGTGGTCGCTCCGCTGGAGTAGTTGCTGCCGCCGTAGACGGTCATCGCGTTGGGAGTGACGATGATCATCTGTCGTGAGGTGCCGGCGTCGAGCGTGCGGTCGGCGCTTACGGGGATGTTCGTCCGGGCGTCGGTCGCGAAGTAGCTCAGATCCGTTTCCGTGAATCCGTGGAGCATGTAGAGGACGGGGTAACGGCGTTGGGAGTCGGACTTGTATCCGGGAGGCAGGTAGACCGAAACCTCGCGGTCCGGTGAATCTCCTTCGAGGTTTCCTTCGAGTGATGTCCCGTGCACCCGGACGCGCAGAACCGTGCCTTTCCCATTCTGCGCCGTCCGGTCGACCGAACTCTCGAACGGTGCGGCGCCGAGGGAGACCGTGATGAGAACGGCGGCCGACACGACAGCGCCGATTCGCCTTCTCAGACGCCCTGTGTTCCATTTCGGTTTCACGGCTCGCTCCTCTTGTCACGGCGGCATCCCCATCAGGAAAGTCAGCTTGCGGAGCGAGTGCAACACTCTGCGCGTAAGCGTTCGTGATCGACCGATAAGCAGGAACGCAACGGACGCCGAGGAGAATCAGCGCCTCACGTTCGGCAGGTGTCTGCGCGCCTGCGGCGGAAGCGCGGCGGCGGCCGTCCCGGCGAGGAGGGCGAGTGCCACACACGCCGCGGGCAGGGAGAGGGTTCCGACCAGGGCCGCGATGAGGAACGGCGCCGCGGAGGGGCCCAGTTCCGTGGTCAGCCGCCACGATCCGAGGAAGACCGCGGGTGATCGCGGGTCGGCGAGATCCGACCCCACCGTGGCGACGACCCCGCCGCTCCAGCCGTTGGCCACGGCCATCAGCGTCGTACAGGCCAGGAACCACCAGAGCCCGGCGGGCAGACGGGAAGCCACGGCGAGACCGAGGTGCGCGACACCGAACACGACCAGGGCGGGAACGGCGACCGCCAGCCGGCCCCAACGGTCGGTCACCACTCCCCCGATGTGGAACAGGGAGAAGTCGAGGCCCGCGGCCAGGCCCACGACCAGCGTGACGGTCGCCTCGTCCAGTCCGACGGCGGCACCCACCAGGGGCACGAGGACGCGTCGGGCGCTGCGCATCGTGCTGACGACCGAGAGGGTCAGACCGAGCGTCAGCAGGACGTCCCGCCGTCGGCGGACGACGCTCAGAACGCTCGGCCGTGCCCCTTCGTCACGCTCGCCCGCGCCTCCCCCGGCGAAGGGCGCCCGCGCGACAATGACCGCCAGCAGGCCGGAGGCTGCCACGACCACCAGGAAGCCGCCCCGCACCTCACCCGTGAGGCGGATGAGCACGGACGCGAGGAGCGGGCCGGTGAACAGTCCCAGCCGCGTGGCCCCGGCGAGGGCGGAGAGCGACCGGCCGCGTACCTCGGCGGGCACCGCCACGGTCACCCAGGTGTGCCGGGCCATGGTGAACACGGCGACGCCGCTCCCGATCAGCATGGCACCGGCCATGAGAGCCCACAGGGAAGCCGCCCGGTAGGCCGCCAGACCACCGAGTCCCGTGACCGCCGTGGACCCCAGCATCGTGGGCCGTTCACCGAACCGTTGGACCAGCCATCCGGCAGGCAGGGCGAGCAGCAGTTGTCCGACGGTCAGCATGGCGGCGACCACTGCCGCGACCGCCGAGGAGTCCGTCAGGGACAAGGCCGCCAGGAGTGTGACGGGCGCCGCCGCGCCCTGGCCGGAGCCGTGGAGGACGTTGGGTATCAACGCGGTCGGCAGCAACTCCCGCCAGGGAACGGCCGACCGCGGTGCCTCCGCTGTCACAGGCGCCTCCCTGCGTAAGGTCACGTCCGCACCGTTCCGCGCCGACGGCACATGCGTGTACTGTCCCCATGCCAACTGTGGACAATGTTGTCGACGTTCAAGGATGGAGGGCGCCGTGGTTCCGTGGGAAGCCACTCCACCGAAATCCCATCGAGCGATAAGACCAGCCTTATCGGTCGAGTAGGGACCCGACGCTTTCAGGCCCCGAAGTGCGGCCCTACCGTTTCTGGCGGGTTACGGACGGCTACGGCCGACTCCTTGCCGACAACCCGGAGTTGGAGGCTGGTCAGCATGCGAGCGAGAATCGCACTCGTCGGGATCACGGCCGCTCTTTCCCTGCTGCTGGCAGGCTGTGGCGGCTCCGGAAGCAGCAATACCGAGAACCTGCCGAAGAGCGCGGCCGACGCGGGCGGAATGGATGCCCTGGTGACGAAGGCGAAACAGGAGGGCGAGGTAAGTCTCTACGCCGCCACCACGGAGAAGTCGACTTCCGCATGGGTGAGGCATTTCGAGAAGAAGTACGGCATCAAGGTCAAGCTCTACCGGGACGGCAGCACGACCCTTTTCCAGAAATGGGCCCAGGAAGTCAGCGGCGGCGTGAACAACGCCGACATCGTCATCCAGAACGTCTACCAACTCTGGCAGGACGCGAAGGACAAGAACTGGATCACCGGCTACAGGACCGGGAACTACGGCAGTTACGACTTCGCCGGGGTCCTGCCCGGCACGGGACTGGCCGGGCTCGTCTACCCGCTCCACCAGAGCATCGGAGCGGTGGCGTGGAACACGAGGGTGACCACGCCCGAGCAGGAGAAGCTACTGAGGGAGGACCCCGTCGCGGCTCTCGCCGATCCTTCGTTCAAGGGCCGGATCGCACTCGGCGACACCGGCGGCGCCACCACCGCGGGGAACTACGCCAACGTGATCCTGCACCAGTCCGCCACGTACGGGTGGAAGTGGCTGGAGAGCGTCGCCGACAACGATCCGGCCCTCTTCGAGAGCCAGATCCCGATCGCCGAGCAACTGGTGAAGGGCGAGTACGCGGTGACGTTCGGCACCGACACCCTCTACAACGACTACATCGACGACGGCGCCCCCGTCGAGTACGCCTACCCGAAGCCCACCAACGCCGCCCTCTGGATGGTCGGCCTGCCGACGACAACCCCCCATCCGTACGCCGCCCGGCTGTTCATGGAATGGGCGACGTCCGACGAGGGCCACGATCTGATGGCGACCTACGGTTCGGGCACCGGAACCCGTACGGGATGGGTCGACAAGCGCGAGGTGGCCAAGGAGCCGTGGTACACGAAGCCCGAGGTCTGGTACGGCATGGCCACCGAGCCCGACCTGCAGAGTGACGGTTTCGCCGACTTCGTCAGCAAGGTAAACGCCACCCTCGACAGGTGACCGCTCACCTCCGAGGACTCGACACCCCGGGGAGAGCCGTACGGGACACGGCCCTCCCCGGGTTCACGGCTGTGCGCAGCCGTTCACGGCGACAGGAGAGAACATGGCGCTCCCCCACGGCGACTGGCGTCACACCAGCCGTCAAAGGCTCATAGCGGGCCTGACGTTCGAGCAGATGTACACCTTCCAGACCCTGGCCCGCGCCGGGTCCTTCCGGGCCGCGGCGGCCGAGCTGACGCTCACCCAGCCCGCCGTGTCCCAGCGGATCCGCTATCTGGAACGCCTGCTGGGCTGCACACTGCTCGAACGCCGACAGGGAGCACGGTCCGAACTCACGGCCGCGGGCCGGGAGTTGCTGGCCTTCTCCGAGGAGGTGCTGTCGTACACCGACCGGTTCCACCACCGGCTGGAGCAGATGAAGGACCTCCCGGAGGACACGTCCCTCACGGTCGTCAGCGACTCCGACCACATCCGGCATCTGCTCGTCGAGGCCGTCATGGCCATGAAGAAGCTGGCACCGTCCGTCCGCGTGGTCATCAGACACGAGCCGTCGCGGCAGGCGTGCACCCAGGCGCTCTCCGACGGACGCGCGGACCTCGGCATCTGCCGCTACCCGGCGCCCAGCGAGTTTCCCGCGCTGGGCACGATCGAGGAGCGGATGTACCTCTACGCCCGCCCCGAGGACCGCATTCACACACTGTCGGAGGGCGACCGGATCGCCCATCTCGCGCGCGCGGACTTCGCCACGTTCGCGGACGGGATGCGCAGCCGCCAACTGGTGGAGCGCTGGGCCGAGAAGGTGGGCATCTCGCTGCACGTCGTCCTCGAATCGCGCGGTCTGGAGGCGATGCGCACCTATGTCACCCACGGCCTGGCCCTGGCCGTCCTCCCGGAGTTCTGCGTGCGGGAGGATCTCGCCGCCGGCCTCCTCCGGGCCGTGTCGGCCCCGGGCCTCCCCCTCCTGCGGGGCGCGGTCATCCTGAGCCCGCCCGACCGTGAGGTGACCCGGGCGGCCCGGGTGTTCCTCGGCAGGCTGCCGGCCAAGGTGAACTCCTCGCCACGCCTCGCCACCCGCGCAACGGTGCCGACGCCCGCCTGAGCCTGCCTCCTGGGGTCAGCGGCCCAGCACCTCGGTCGGTACACCGGAGAGAAGTCCGACGTCCACCGCTTCCTCCCCGCTCCCACCCGCACCCGGTGCCTCTCCGTGACCGGGGAACCAGGTCACGTTCTCCGGCGGGAGGAGCAGTGCCTGTTCGGCTCCGAGCCGCGGGGGCGGGGAGGTCGGTCCGGTGACGGCCTGGACGCGCAGCCGGTGCCTTCCCGCTTCGTAGGTGCGCTCGAAGTGATCGCCGAGGAACTCGCTGGCGACGAGACGGGCCCTGAACTCGTTCCCGTCGAGAGTCTCCGGAAGCGGTCCGGTCTCCCTGGAAACCCGCACCCATTCCGGCCGGAAGACGACGGATATCTCGTCGCCCACGCGAGGGACGCCGTCCGTCGCGCCGCGGGCGATGTCGAGCACCACGTCCGGCCCGAGCGTGGGGACCCGAACCGTGAAGGCGCGGATCCCGATGCCGGCGACCGTGCCCGGTACGACGTTGGCCTCACCGACGAACGTCGCCACGAAGGCGTTCGCGGGCCGGTGGTACAGGTCCCAGGGAGCGCCGACCTGCTGGATGACGCCGTGGTTCATGACGACCACGCGGTCGGACAGGGACAGCGCCTCGGACTGGTCGTGCGTCACGTAGAGCACCGTGATCCCGGTCCGGCGCTGGATCTGCCGGATCTCGTCCCGCATCCGGGCGCGCAGTTGCGCGTCGAGGTTGCTCAGCGGCTCGTCCATGAGGACCAGGCTCGGTTCGGTCGCCAACGCGCGGGCCAGAGCCACGCGTTGCTGCTGTCCGCCGCTCAGGTCGGTCGCGTTGCGGCCGGTGAACTCCGCCAGGCCGACCAGCTCCAGCATCTGCCGGGCCTTCGCACGCGCCCGGTCCCGGGGCATCTTCTTCGCCTTGAGGCCGTACATGACGTTCTCCAGGGTCGTCATGTGCGGCCACACCGCGTAGGACTGGAAGACCATGTTGATGTCCCGCTTGTGCGGCGGGACGCCGACGCCCCCGGAGTAGAGCCGCCGGCCGCCCAGGGTGATCTCCCCGGACCTCGGGGTGTGCAGGCCGGCGACACACCGCAGTGTCGTCGTCTTCCCGCAGCCGCTGGGTCCCAGCAGCGTCACGAACTCGGACCGGCCGATCCGCAGACCGAGATCCGAGACCGCCATGGTGCCGCCGTAGTCCGCGTAAAGCCCCTCCACCAACAGGCCGTCGTCCGACGACGGATTCCCGTGCGGCTCGTCCATCGATCCGTTCACCTCGTTCGTGTGTCCAGGCGGTGTGGTCCGTGCGGGTCAGGCCCGCTGGTGCAGCTTCCCGGGCCGCAGCAGGGCCCGCATGACGACGATCCACGCGATCATCAGAGCGGTCTCCAGAAGTCCTACGACGGCGGCGGCGGGCAACGACGCCTGCTGGGCGTAGTTGAAGGAGAGGATGGACAGCAGCATGGTGTCCGGCGTGTAGAGCAGGATCGCGGTGTTGATCTCGCGGACCGTGAACAGGAAGACCATGATGACGGCGGCCGATATCGACGGCCGCATCAGCGGCAGGAGGACGGTGTACACCATGCGTGCCTGGCTCGCCCCGCACATCCTCGACGCCTCCTCCAGGGACTTGTCGATCTGGGCGAACCCGTTGCCGGTGACGCGGGTCGCGTGCGGCAGGTAGGACGCCACATAGGCCAGCACCATGATGGTGAGCGAGCCGTACAGCGGCGTGCCGAGGTACATCGCGAACACGCCGGTGGCGAAGACGATGCCGGGAACGGCCAGGGGCGACATCGCGACGGCGTTCAGCAGACCGGAGCCCCTGTGCCGGACGCGTTCGGTGACGTACGAGGTCAGGATGCCCACGGCCACGGCACCGAGGGACGTCGCCACCGCCACCGCCACCGTGTTGGCCAGCGCGTCCTTCAGCTCGGGTGCGCCCAGCACCTCTCTGACGACCTGGGTGGTCGGATGGATCTCGTCCAGGTTGGACGAGGTGCTGAAGGCGCGCAGGCAGAGCGCGGCGTAGGGCAGGACCGTGGTGACGAGGGAGTAGAGCGCCAGAAGAAGGATCACCGCGTACTTGGCCCGGCCCAGCGAGATCCGCTTCCTGTTCTGCGACTTGCCCGTGACGGTGACGAACTTCGAGGACTGGCGCAGGCCCCGCTGGTACAGCCACAGCCCGATGACGCTGAGCAGCACCAGCATCGTGCCCAGGGCGGCGGCGAGCGCGTAGTCGCTCGGGTAGCCGTTCGTGGCGCGGTAGATCGTCACGGCCAGGGGGTGGAAGGACATCTTGGCCCCCAGCAGTGCCGGCACCGAGAACATGCCGGTGGCGCTGATGGTGACGAACATGACCGACGAGAGCGTGGCGTGCCGGACGGCCGGCAGCGAGATGCGCAGGGCTGTCTGGACCGTGCCCCGGCCGTTCATGTGCGAGGCCTCCTCCAGGCTCGCGTCCATGTTCTGGAGGCTGCCGGACACCAGCAGATAGCCGTACGGCACGTAGTGCAGCGCCAGGATGACGATCAGCCACTGGAACGTCATCACGTCGATCGACACCCAGCCCGGCAGACCGATGTCACGCGCGAGCTGGTTGAGCAGTCCGGTGCGCGGGGCGCCGAGTTCCAGGAACGCCAGGGCACCGATGAACGGCGACAGGAAGAGCGGCGCGATCACGACGAGTTCGAAGAACCGTCGCAGGGGTACGTCGGTGCGCGCCAGGATCCAGGCCAGCGCGCCGCCCAGCACGGTGGCGAGGATCCCGCATGCCAGCGACATGGCCATGGTCTCGGCGAGGATCCGCCAGATCCGCGGAGATCCGTACGAGTCGGCCAGGGCGTGGAGGGTGAAGGTGGACAAGGGGTTTCGGGGGTCCTCCGTGACGGCGCGGACGAACACCAGCGCCGTCGGGAGGAACACCAGGCCCGCCAGGAGCAGGACGACGAGGACCAGGAGACCCCGGGGCCCCCACCGCGCCCTGAGCGCCTCCCTGGTCGGGCGGGGCGGGGAGATCTCCTCCCGGGTCAGCGTGGCCATGTGTCACCGCATCCCATCCTCGGAACCTCCTGATCCGTGATCGCGCCGCGGTCAGTCCCCGATCCGCACCCTGCCCACAGCCCCGTCGATCTCCACCTGTGTGTCGTACTCCGCGGACAACCGCTGGTAACGCTCCAGTACGCGGGCGCCGTTGGCCTGGTCCGCGATGAGCGGGCGGCCCTCCGTCAGGGGGTGCTCGGTCGACTTGCCGGTGCCGCGGGTGATCTTCGCTTCCTTGGAGACCTCACGGCCGAGTTCCACCGGGTGGAGTGTGACGTCGGTGACCCGGCCGTCGGTGAGGCGCACGTCGAGGACGGCCGAACTCCACCACGTGGGGGACGGTGTGTCGAGGCCCGGGTGCAGGGGGTGGACATCCGGGGTGAGGGTCGGCAGGGCGTCCACGTCGTGGCCCCAGGTCTCGTAGCTGTCGTACGGGACGCGCTCCAGGAACTCCGACTGGGCGAAGAAGTTGCCCAGACCGTAGAAGATGGGTTTGCCGCGGTAGATCTCGATGCCGAGCGTCTTGTGCCAGCCGTGGCCGACGAAAATGTCCGCGCCGGCCTCGATCGCACGGTGGGCGAACTCCCTGACGAACCGCGGCGGTCGGTCGCCGCGGGGTCCCTCGGAGATGTTGAAGTGGTGGGCGACCATGACCAGATCGGCCATCGCCGCCGCCGACCGGATCGACCGGAGGTTGCCCTCCAGGTCTCCCTGGTGGCACTCGGTGTGGATCCCGAACTCGTCCCCCTCGCGGAAGACCATCTCCCCGGCGGCCGACTGCCCACCCGGCAGGTTGTACTGGAACTCGCCGGCGGTGAGCATCCGGCCCGTCCTGCCCGACTTGCAGTCCTTGTTGGTCCGCAGCACGTTGAGCCGGTCCGCCGCGGACCTCAGGTGCTGGGCGGCATCCGACGGCACCACGTAGGTCGTCGTGACGCGCAGGGGGTTGATGCCCGGGCGGCCCGCCATGGTCTCCTTGGGCACGCCCGCCCACTCGTGCGGCCGGTTGCCGGAGGTCGTCGAGATCAGGGCCATCCGGCCCTTCGGGGTCTCGACGAAGGCCGGAGCCCGCGCGGCGTCCAGGTCCTGTCCCGTTCCGGCGGACGCGAGTCCCGCGCCCCTGAGCGCCGCACGCGTCGAGAGCAGAGCGCGTTCCCCGAAATCCAGACTGTGGTTGTTCGCCGTCGACATGACGTCCACGCCCAGCCAGCGCAGATCCCGTGCGATGCCGGGATCCGCCAGCATGTAGCTTCCGAACCAGTCACCGCGGGCCGGATACACCTCCGAGGAATTCCCGAAGTTCATCTCCAGATGCGCGTATCCGACATCGGCAGCACCGAACAGCCCACGAATTTCCTCGAATTCACCCTCACGATGAATAGAGAACGGCCGGGTCACCATGCACTCGCCTGCGATCGCGACCGACCAGTCGCCGGTATGGGGCATATGACCTGCACTTCCCTTCGAAATGCCGGACGCAGCCGCACACCGTGGCGCGGCGACTCCTTCTGCCATCACGTTCCGCCAGGCTAGGCCGGTGCGGTTTCCCCGCAGAAGTCCACAGTTGCTACTCCCCCCATCAACAACAGTTATCGGTCGCCCGCAGGGAATCCCGTCACGCGTATTGCTCCCAACATTGCCGGACGGCTACGTTCTCGGCGCTCGCACGATCTCTCCGCGGAGGCCGCCTCCATCAGGGCTGCCTCTCACCGCAGTTCACCGTTCCCGATCACAGAGTCAGGAGCTGGGAACCATGATCAGAACGAAGTCGTCCAGCCGAACCGCCATCACACTGGCCGCAGTGGGCGTGCTCGGCCTGGGACTGCTGTCCCCGGTCGCCGCCGACGCCCTGGGATCCTCGGCGGATCCCCCCGCAGCCGCCCGCACCTCTTCACTGGTGGTGCGGACGGATGCGGGCAAAGTCCGCGGCGAGAGCCGCACCGGCTACGACGAGTGGCTGGGCATCCCGTACGCCGCCGACGCGTCCGGGCGCAACCGGTGGAAGTCCCCTCAGCCCGTGGCCAAGTGGTCCGGCGTACGCAATGCCACCGCCTTCGGCAACCGGTGCGCGCAGAACACCGGTTGGGACCCCGGCTACGAGAAGACCATCACCAGCGAGGACTGCCTCGCCCTCAACGTGTACGCCCCCGACAACGCCAAGGCGGGGGTACCTGTCGTGGTGTGGATCCACGGCGGCGGCAACACCGGGGGCGCCGGCCAGGACACCAACCCGCGCAGGTTCGTCCAGCAGACCGGCGCGATCGTCGTCACCGTCAACTACCGTCTCGGCGCACTCGGTTTCCTCAACCTGCCCCAACTGCAGGCCGAGAGCGGGAACGGCCCGGGCAACTACGGCCTCCTCGACCAGCAGGCCGCGCTGCGCTGGGTGCACTCCAACATCGCGGGCTTCGGCGGCGACCCGAGGAACGTCACCGTCTCCGGGCAGTCCGCCGGGGCCACGGCGGTCTGCGACCACCTCGCCTCACCCACCGCCAAGGGCCTGTTCACACGCGCCGTCATCGCCAGTGGCGGCTGCAACCTGCAGACGGCGGCCGCGGGACAGACGCAGAGCGCGACGTTCGTCAACGCCGTCGGCTGCTCCGAGGCGTCCGACATCCTCGCCTGCCTGCGCGCCAAGCCCGCCGCCGACCTCCTGGCCGCCCAGAAGAAGGCGGGCGTCTCTCCCTCCGCGGGCGGATCGGCCTTCCCGGTGAACCCCGCGACCGCGGTCCGGACCGGGAACTTCACCCGCGTTCCCGTGATGATCGGTCAGACCGACAGCGAGCGCGGTCTGTCCACCTTCCAGAACTACGACTACCTCGGCACCCCCATGACCGCCGCGCAGTACGAGCAGCAGGTGCGCTCCGCCTACGGCGCCGACGCCGACAAGGTTCTGGCGGAGTACCCCCTCAGCGCGTACGCCACCCCGGGCGAGGCCTGGACCGCCGCCCAGAACGGCTCCACCTCCTACACCCGGCAGCAGCTGTTCACCTCGCTGTCGAGGTGGGTGCCCACCTACGCCTACGAGTTCGCCGAGAGCGACACCCCGCATTTCACGTCCATCCACCTGATCCAGCAGAAGAGCGCGGCGGCCCGTGACTTCGCCTTCGGCGGTGCCATCCACGTCGACGACCTCGGCTACCTCTGGGACTACCTCGGCCAGACCCTGCCGTACGACGACGACCAGTTGGAGCTGTCCCACCAGATGATCGCCTACTGGGGCCGCTTCGCCGCCGAGGGCACCCCCAGTGGGGCGGGTACGCCGACCTGGCCGAAGTACAGCGCGGCAACGGGGAGGTTGATGTCCCTCAAGGCCTGCGACACCGCCCCGTCGAGCAACCGGGCCCCGGCTGCCTGTTCGGAGGTCAGCGACGGCTTCGCAGCCGAGCACAACCTCGATTTCTGGGCGAGCCTGCCGGACTGACGAACGATCACGACAACCCTCTGGTGCCGGCAACAGCATCTCCATCGGCGCCTTGGACCTTCGCTGCCGGGACAACACGTCCGGGGCCTGTCGAGCCGGTCGTCTCGCAGGCCCCGGACGTGGGCGCGGGCCGCCCCGGCCTCGGAGGGAGGGGGAGGCCGGTGTGCGCGGGCAGCCCGCGGAGGAGCCGGGGACGGGCAGCCGCCGACCTCTCGGGGCTGCCCGCGCCCGGCCCGCACAGGACGCGCGTCAGCCGGCGGCCACCGCCGTCACCGCGTACGTCACAGCGATCAGGGCCAGTACGGCGGCCGGGACGGCCCGGGGCGGCGGGTCGCCGTGGCGCAGGTGGACCACCGCCGCCGCGGCCATCAACAGGGCAAGGCCTGTCGCGGCGGCCACGCCCAGAGGCGTCCGGGTCAGCCCCATCAGCAGACCGGCGACCCCGGCCACCTCCAGGGTGCCGACGACGCGGTAGAGACGGATCGACATGCCGAGGTGGGCCGCCGCCCGGCGCATGAACGGCACCGCGGCCATCTTCGCCAGGCCCAGCGGGAGGAGGACCAGCGACAAGGCGACGGCGAGCAAGGTGGTCATGCGGTGGTCCTGCCCTTGCGGCGCTCGGCGCCCAGGCGGGCGAAGTGGTCGATGAGGTCGGGAGCGTCCACGACGGCCGGGTTGACGACCTGTTCGACCGGGGCGCCCTGGAGCAGGCGTTTGACCGGGACCTCCAGTTTCTTGCCGGTGCGGGTGTGCGGGATGCCCGGGACTTCGATGATCTCGTCGGGGACATGGCGGGGTGAGGCGCCGGTCCGGATCGCCTCCTTGATCTTCTCGCGGAGGGTGTCGTCGAGGGTCACTCCGGCCCCCGGGACCACGAAGAGCGGCATCCAGTAGCCGCCGCCGGGTTCCTCCGCGCCGATGACCAGGGCCTCGGTGATCTCGGCGAGGCGTTCGACGACGTCGTGGATGTCGGCGCTGCCCAGGCGGACGCCGTTGCGGTTCAGCGTGCTGTCGGATCGGCCGTGGACGATCACCGAGCCGTACGAGGTGTGGGTGATCCAGTCGCCGTGCCGCCAGACACCGGGACAGGAGGAGAAGTAGGCGTCGTGGTGGCGGGTGCCGTCGGGGTCGTTCCAGAAGCACAGCGGCATGGACGGCATGGGCCGGGTGACGACCAGTTCGCCGACCTCGTCCGTGACCGGGCGGCCCTCGGCGTCGTACGCGGCCAGTGCCACGCCCAGGTGAGGTGCCGACAACTCCCCTGCCCACACCGGGGTGTTGGGCGCGCTGCCCGCGAAGCCGGACACCACGTCCGTACCGCCGCTGATCGAGGCGAGCAGCACGCGGTCGCCCACGTTCTTGCGGACCCAGGGGTAGGCGGAGGCGGGCAGGGCGGAGCCGGTGCAGCCGACGACGCGGACGGACGACAGGTCGTGCGCGGACGGGTCGATGCCGAACTTGGCCATCCCCAGGAGGTACTGGGGGCTGGTGCCGAAGACGGTCACGCGGTGGCGTGCGGCCAGTTCCCACAGGACGTCGAGCTTGGCGAAGGGGGCCGGGCTGCCCTCGTACGTGCAGGTCGTGGCGCCGGTCAGGAGTGTCGAGGCAACCAGGTTCCACATCATCCAGTGGGTGGTGGTGTACCAGAGGAGGCGGTCGCCGGGGCCCAGGTCGGAGTGCAGGCCGAGGGTCTTGAGGTGTTCGAGGAGGACGCCGCCGTGGCCGTGGACGATGCCCTTGGGCAGACCGGTGGTGCCGGAGGAGAACACGACCCACAGGGGGTGGTCGAACGGCACCGGCGTACAGGCGAGTTGTTCGGTGCGGGCGGCGGCATCCTCCCAAGGGACCACCAGCGAGGGGTAGTCGCGCGAGGGCCAGGGCAGGCCCGCGTGGTCCACCAGCAGGGCGGCCTTCAATGTGGGGAGGGCGCGGGCGAGTTCGAGGCTCGCATCGCGGCGGTCGTGGCCGGTGCCGTTGAATAGGTAGCCGTCGGCGGCGATCAGCACGGTCGGATCGAGCTGGGCGAAGCGGTCGGCGGCGGCCTTGGGCGCGTAGTCCTGCCCGCACACCGACCAGACGGCGCCGAGGCTCGCGGTGGCGAGGAACGCGACGATCGCGTGCGGGGTGTTGGGCAGATAGCCGACGACCCGGTCGCCCTTGCCGACGCCAAGGTCGCGCAGGGTGGCGGCGACGGAGGCGACCTGCGCGCGCAGCGCCTCCCCGGTGACCTCGTAACCGGAGCCGGTCTCGTCGAGGGCGATGATCGCGGGCCGGTCGGCGGTGAGGTTGCGCAGGGCGTGGTGGGCGTAGTTGAGGGTGGCGCCCGGGAACCAGCGGGCGCCGGGCATGGTCTCCTCGGCCAGGACCCGCTCGTACGGGGTGTCCGAGTCGATGTCGAAGTACGTCCAGACCGTGCCCCAGAAGCCTTCCAGGTCGGTGACGGACCAGCGGTGCAGGGCTGCGTAGTCGGTGCCGTCCAGTCCGGCATGGCGGGCGAAGTCCATGATGTTGCTGTCGGCGACAACCTGCGGATCGGGCGTCGTGAAGGGCTCCGGGTAGGGCCTGGTCATCGTGCGGTGCTCCTCAGCAGGCTTTTCTCGACTGGGTGTCGGGCGGCGATCGGGCTTCGTGTGGTGTGCAGCAGGGACGCCCAGGCGGCGGTCGACGTGAAGTCCCGGCCGCCCGACGGGACGACATCCATCACCACACGGTCGGGCCGCAGCAGGACCGCGTCCGCGTCTCCTGCGCGCAGCCAGGCGGCGAGTGTGCCGTCGTCGCCGAGGCCGGTCACCGGGACCGCGCGTACGCCGAGGCCGTGGGCGATCGCGGTCAGCGAAGGGCCGGGTTCGGTGGCGGTCAGGACGGTGAAGGAGTCGCCGAGCACCTCGTCGAGACGGGTGCGCCGTCCGTCGACGCTCACCCACGGTTGCGGACAGTACGTGCCCGCAAGACCCCGGCGGAGACCGCGCCGCACCAGCGGCCCGGCGGTCAGGGGCCGGCTGAGGTCGCGGCCTGCCAGTTCGGTCACGCCGGGTATGCGGCAGGCCGCGGCCAGGGCCCTGCGGCGGAGTGCGGCGGCGCCGTCCTGGCCGCCGGTCATGGCCCAGCCCATGGCGACCGCGAGGCGGATCACATGCCGGGCGTGCGGCTTGCGCTCACTCTCGTACGTCTCCAACAGCCCTTCCTCCGCACCCTGTCGGAGAACTCGGGCCAGCTTCCAGGTGAGGTTGTAGGCGTCCCGTATACCCGAGCACAGCCCTTGTCCGACGAACGGCGGGGTGAGGTGGGCGGCGTCGCCGAGCAGGAAGACCCGTCCGCTGCGCCAGCGGTCGGCAACGCGCGCCCGGAAGGTGTACTGCGACTCGCGGACGACCTCGAAGTCCCCGTCGTACGAGGGCGGCAGCCACGGCGCGACCAGCTCGCGGACCGTCTCCCGCCCCTCCCCCAGCCGGAACTCCCAGCGGTAACGGTCCTCGCCGACGCGCATGAAGGTCGCCGGCCTGGCCGGGTCGCAGACCTGGTCGACGCCCTCCCAGCAGCGGACATCGGCCGTCGTGCGGACGTCGACGACGGTCCAGCGTTCCTCGAAGCGCAGGTCCTCCCAGACACCCCCGATGGCCTCGCGGGTGAGGCTGTTGGCGCCGTCGCAGCCGAGGACCGCGTCGGCCCGCAGTTCGTGCTCGCCGTGGTCGTCACGGTAGGTCACACGGACGGGGCCCGAGGTGTCCGGGCCGACGCCGGTGACCTCCACGCCACCGCGCAGTTCGCACTCCGGGCGTTCGGCCAGGGCCTCGCGCAGCAGGCGTTCCAGCTCGGGCTGGTCGAACATGCTGGACTGTGGATAGCCGTGCACACCGTGCCGGGAGCGCCGGAATTCGGCCATCACCCGGTGCCGGGGGTCCAGCAGGCGCAGCCCGTCGGCCGGGCGGGCGATCGCGGTGAACTCCGCACCGACGCCCGCGGCCTGGAGGATCCTGCGGATCTCGTCGTCGGTGGCGACGGCGCGCGGGAGCGGGTAGACGTCCTGGTGGCGTTCCAGGACGACACTGCGGACTCCGCGCCGGGCCAGGAGAAGGGCGGCGGTCACGCCCACCGGCCCGGCCCCGACGATCACGACGGGCACACGTGCGGCTTCGTCGACGTTCATGTGCGGCTCACCTCGGATGTCAGTTCGCGTCCGCGACGGGCGTACGCTGCTCGCCGAGGTCGATCCGGCCGTCCGGGGTCGCGATCGTCGCCGTGATCACGTCGCCCGGGTTCAGGTAGTGCGGGTTCTTGGCCTGGCTCTTGAAGAAGGCCTTCCACTTCACCGCGGGCGGCAGCAGCGCGCCGATCTTCTCGACCGGCTTGGGCGGGGCCTTGAGGGCGGTGCCGCCGGGGGTGCCGGTGAGCAGGAGGTCGCCGGGGTCGAGGGTCTGGAAGCGGGCCAGCAGGGTGAGCGCCTGCGCCGGGCGGACGATCATGTCGGCGAGGGTGCGGTCCTGGCGCAGGTCGCCGTTGACGCTCAACTTCAGCCGCAGATCCAGGAGATGGGCGAAGTCGCCCGGGTCAAGCAGCGCGAGGTGGGGCCCGGTGGGCGTGAAGGTGGGGTACGACTTGCTCTCGTAGAACTGCGTCTTCGTGAGCTGTACGTCACGGGCGCTGACGTCGTTGGTGACGACCAGCCCCGCGACGTACTCGTGCAGGTCGGACTCCGTGACGACGGCGCCTATGGGCAGGCGGGCGCCCATGACCAGGCCGAGTTCGATCTCGTAGTCGAGGAACTTCACGTGCGACGGGCGGACGATGGTGTCGCCGGGGCCGCTGACCGAGCCGGACGCCTTGCGGAAGAAGGCGGGCGGGATGTCGCCGGTGAAGCCCGAATCGCGGGCGTGGCTGCGGTAGTTGACCATCTGGGCGACCACCCGGCACGGGGTGGTGACCGGGGAGAGGGCGGCCAGGTCGGCGACGGGCCTGCCCGCCTCTCCGGAGCGAGCCGCCTCCTTCACGGCCTCGCGGTCGAGAAGCAACTCGTCGGTGGTGAGGGCCTTGGTGTCGACGCGGACGGCGCGGTCGCCGACCACCGACCACCAGCCGTCGGCGGTGCGCAGGACGTTCGTACTCATGTCAGTGCCTTTACAAGGGGTATGTGGTCAGGAGTTCGCGGCCTTGAGCAGCCCGAACAGTCGCGCCGGGTCCATCTCGTTGTCGCCGCGCAGGGCCTCGACGACATCGCGGACACGTTGCGGGGACGGGCTCGCGCCGAGGAAGTCGCGGGTGGCGGGCGGTCCCCACTGGGCCAGACCGCTGGTCGACATCGGCGCCCAGCCCGGCTCGACGTCGCAGGAGAAGAGGTCGCCGTCGGCGAAGTGCTCCAGCATGAAGCGGTCGGGGTCGCGCCAGTAGTCGAAGAGCTGACTGCCCTGGATGTGCCGACCTATGCCCCAACTGCGCTTGTAGCCACGCTCGTTGAGGTACTCGCCGCCCGCCGCGATCGAGTCGAGGTCGGTGACCTGGTAGGCGGAGTGGACGTACCCCGTGCCCGGCCCCAGATGCATGGCCAGGGTGTGGTGGTCGGCCGGCACGCCGCCCAGGTCACAGCGGATGAACGCCATCGTCGGGCCACGGCCGCGCTGCCCGTCCAGGAACAGGAAGTCGGACACGATCATCCCGAGGGTGTCCAGGTACCAGTCCAGAGCCCGGGCGAACACGCGGGTCTCCAGCACCACATGGCCCAGGCGCTGGATGCGGGACGGCTCGCGCGGCGGGCGCTGCGTGGCGTTCGTACGACGGTGATCCGTGCCGAAGTTGAGGAGCACCGGCCGCTGTTCCGGCAGCGCGGGGAGCTGTTCGGCACAGTGCACGACCCGCACCGGGAAGCCGGAGGGGTCGAGCAGGTCGACCACCTGGCCGCCGCCTGGGACGTCGGCCGCCCGTACGGACGATCCGGTGGCACGGGCCAGCCGGTCGAGGTCGGCCCGCCCGGCGGCACGGAAGGCCGGGCCGATGAAGCGGGATGTACGGCCGCGCCGGATCACCATGCAGGGCGAGCCCGCGAGGGTGCCGCGCAGCCACAGCTCACGCTCGGTGCGCGCGGCGACGCCGAAGCCGAAGTCGCGGGCGAAGATCTCGGCGCGGTCCAGGTCGGGCTTCTCGAACTCCAGCCAGGCCAGGTCCGCCACCTTGATCAGGGGATTCCGGGACCGGCCCGGATGCTCGCCGCGCAGGGCGCCCTGCTCGCTGTGGAGGTCCTGATGGGCCGTCCTGAGGTCGGCCCCGTTGACACGGTTTTCAGACATGGTGCCCTCCGAGCAACATTGCCGTAATGAGGAAATCATCAACTGTGACAGTTCCGTCGTCAAGACGTTCACGGCAGGAAATGATGAATTCATCAGGACTGCGATCGTCATCGCCCCGATGGTTAGACTCTGCGCATGTCTACGTCAGCCCCGCCCAGCAACCGGTTCGAGCGGCGTCGTGCAGAGACCCGCAGGGCTCTTGTGCGAGCGGCCCGGCAGATACTCGCCGAGAGCGGTGACACGAGCGCCAGCATCCAGGCGATCGCCGAGCGCGCGGACGTCGGCTTCGGCTCCTTCTACAACCACTTCGACTCCAAGACGGAGCTGTTCGAGGCGGCGGTGGTGGACGCCCTGGAGGAGTTCGGCCAGAACTTCGACGAGCGTCTGGCCGGGATCGACGACCCGGCGGAGCTCGTCGCGGCCGGCTTCCGGCTCAGCGCCCGTATGTCCGACTCCCATCCGGAGCTGATGCAGGTCCTGCGCCGCCGCGGCCTCGGGCACATCCACTCGGACAACGGACTGGCCAGTCGGGCACTGCGCGATCTCCAGGCAGGCATCGCCTCCGGCCGTTTCACCGTCCTCGACCCGGTGGTCGCCCTGTCCGCACTGGGCGGCACCCTGCTGTCCCTGGTGGAGCTGCGTTTCGCCCGCCCCGAGGTGGACGGCGACGAGGCCGCGACGAACCTCGCCGAGATGGTCCTGCGCATGCTGGGCCTGCCGGCGGACGACGCCCACGAGGTCGCCCGGCGCCCCCTCCCCGACCTCGACCGACCGTCCTCCTCCTAGGCACTCGACGACGAGTCCGGGCGGAAGGTGACCGAGCGGCCGGTGAAGCGGGCGTCGATCCCGCCCTCGGTGGTGGTGACCGACCGTAGTTGGAGCCCCTGAGGAAGGCTCTGCAG
Organism: Streptomyces sp. NPDC002156; assembly: GCF_053593675.1. Classification (NCBI taxonomy): domain Bacteria; kingdom Bacillati; phylum Actinomycetota; class Actinomycetes; order Kitasatosporales; family Streptomycetaceae; genus Streptomyces; species Streptomyces sp. NPDC002156. Next base: position 35,454 of record NZ_JBSFDA010000039.1, read on the forward strand.
CGGGATGGGCTCGTCCAGGGCCTTGTCGAGCAGGGACTTCAGCGGAGGGATCAGCTCACCCTGCTCGGCGCGGACGTCCGTGAAGGCGATGCGGTTGCCGGTCGCCGCCGAGACGGCGGCGCTCACGGTCACGTCGCCGACAATCGGCAGACTTGCGGTCGCGTTGATCCGGTCCGGGTCATCACCCTGCGACACCTCCACGCCGAGCGCGTTCGACACGTCCGCGTACGACAGGTAGGCGGTCGCCCGAACGCTGCGGGCGTTTGCTTCGTCGGCGCTTCCCGAGGTCGTGAGCCCGTCCATCCCGACCGTCAGCCTCGTCACCGGCAGGGGCCGGGTCGTGCCGTTCGCGGGGATGTCGTGGGCGGTGAGGTCGACGTGGTCCAGGCGTCCCTCGGCCAGCTGGGCCAACACGGGAAACCCGCTGACGTGCACCGACGGCCGGTCGGCGGTTCCCATGCCGTCCTGGAAGGCCTGGGCCGTACGGCTCTCCGCGCGGGCCGCGGCGATCCGGTCGACCGCGACGGCACCGATCAGCAATGCCGCCAGGGACGCGGCGGCGATGATCACGCGCCGCCTGGTCCGGGTCGGGGGGCTCACATACACGGAGCCGTCGCCGTAGTAGGGCTCGCCGACGTACTCCTCGTCGCGCTGGGACTGATACATGGTTCTCCTCTTCGGGTGGTGCTTCGGGACGTGCGCCTACGCGCCGTCGCCCTCGATCCGGACGAGCTCGCGGACACGGGTGGCGGCGTGGTCGGGGTTCACGCCCATCGCGATCAGCGCGGCGGCCGTGGTGCCCGTGCCGTCGTCACTCCAGGCCCCACCGTTCACGCAGTCCAGAAGCCCCAGCAGCTGTCCCTCCAACCCCCGGGTCAGCACGGCCGGCGGAACACTGGTCTGGAAGACGCCCCGCCGCTGTCCCCTGCCGATGATCGCCTCCGCCATGTGGCGTGCGGGGGCGAGGAGTTCGGCGACTCGTTCGGCACCGAGGTCCTGGGGGGCGAGGCGAAGCAGGATGCGGTAGCGGTCAGCGACGGGCCACACGGCGAGGACGAAGCACGCCAACTCCGTGACGGCATCCGCCGCGGGAACCCGCGGGGCCACGAGCGCCTGTCGCAGCGCCTGCGCGGCCTCCTCCACCAGCCCTTCCACGAGTGCGGCCCTGCCGCTGAAGTGGCCGTAGACCGTACGGCGCACCACACCCGCAGCCTCGGCGATGTCGCTGAGGCTGCTGTCGGGGTCGCGCCCCAGTTCCTGCCTGGCTGCTTCGAGGATGCGGGCCCGGGTGAGCAGGGTTCGGCTGCGTTCCGGGGTGGCTGTGACGGGTGCGCGGGCCATGTCGGACCTCCGTTCGACGGGGAGGGCAACTCGATAGTTGCACACCCATGGGCAATAAACTAGCCTGCACATCCATGGGCAAGTAACTGCTCACTCCGCTTCCCCCCTGCCGAGGAGCCTGACGATGCCGCTCTTTGCGAACACACCCGTCGAGAAGATGACCGAGCCCCATCCACGCCGCTGGTGGGCCCTGCTGGTCCTGTGCCTGAGCCTGCTGATCGTCGTCATGGCGAACACGTCGCTGATCGTGGCCGCCCCCGACATGACGAAGGACCTGGGCCTGTCGAGCAGTGACCTGCAGTGGGTCATCGACGGCTACACCGTCCCGTACGCCGCGCTGATGCTCGTGCTCGGCGCGATCGGCGACAAGTACAGCCGCCGCGGCGCCCTGGTCCTGGGCCTGCTGATCTTCGCGGGCGGTTCGGTGATGGGCGGCCTGGTCGACGAGACCAACCTGGTCATCGTCGCTCGCGCGATCATGGGCGTCGGCGCCGCCGTCGTGATGCCGGCCACGCTCTCGCTGCTGGTCGCGATCTTCCCGAGGGCCGAGCGCGCCAAGGCGATCACCGCCTGGTCCGCGACCTCCGGTCTCGCCATCGCCGCCGGCCCGCTGTCCGCCGGGTGGCTCCTCGAGGACCACGCCTGGGGCTCCACGTTCCTGATGAACGTGCCCATCGCCGTCCTCGGCGTCGTCGGCGCACTGCTGCTGGTCCCGCCGTCGAAGGCGAAGGGAATGGGCCGGATCGACTACGTCGGCGGACTGCTGTCGATCATCTCGGTCGGCTCCCTGGTCTACGCGACCATCGAGGGCCCGCACTTCGGCTGGGGCGTCGGCCCGATCACCGCGGCCGTGGCCGCCGGCGTGGGTCTCCTGGCCTTCGTCGCCTGGGAGTTGAAGCACCCGAACCCGATGCTGAACGTGCGCAAGTTCACCGAGCGCCCCTTCAGCGGCTCGATGCTCGCCGTGCTGTTCTTCTTCTTCGGAACCTTCGGCTCGATCTACTACTCCACCCAGTTCCTCCAGTTCGTCCTCGGCTACGACGCCCTGGAGACCGGCATCCGCCTGCTGCCGCTGGCCGGAGCCGTCTTCGCCGGAGCCGCGGTCACCGGCAAGCTCGCCCCGAAGCTCGGCGTGAAGCTGGTCGTGGGCACCGGAATGGTGATCGGCACGACGGGCGTCTTCCTGCTCACGCAGATCGAGTCGAGCTCGGCCTACACCGCCTTCCTGGCTCCCCTGCTGCTGCTCGGCTTCGCGATCGGCCTGAGTCTCGCCCCGGCAACCGACACCATCATGGGCTCCTTCCCGGAGGACGAGCTGGGCGTCGGCGGCGGCGCCAACGACACCGCACTGGAACTCGGCGCCTCACTGGGCATCGCCATCCTCGGCTCGCTGCTGGCCACGTCCTACAAGGACAAGCTGACCGGCATGATCGGCGGCCGGCTCCCGGCCGAGGCCATGGACACCGCCAAGGACTCCGTCGGCGGCGGCATCGCGGTCGCCGAGCAGGTCGCCAAGAACCCCCAGGGCGGCGCCGAGCAGGCCCAGACCCTGCTGGGGGCGGTGCACGAGTCCTTCGCCCACGCCATCGCCCACACCAGCCTCATCGGCAGCATCATCATGGCCGCCGGGACGCTGATCGTCATCGCCGTCCTGCCCGGCCGGGGGCACACCACCAAGCACGGTGCGGAAGAAGCAGCGCGGACGACCGAGGAACAGACCGAGACCGTGGGCGCCTGAGCCCCGCACACCGGAGGCCGGAACCCCGATTCCGGCCTCCTCCACCCCCAGGACGGGCCGTGCCTTGAGCGGCACACGGCCCCGGGCGGTGCCGGGAGGGGACACCCGGCACCGCCCCCTTCTGTTGTCCGCACCCGGGACGCCGGCACGACCGCCGAAGACACATCGGACAGTTCCTGGCGCGCGGTGGCCAGGATGCGCGCCCGGTTGGACCGCACGTTGCTTCGCTGCGGCACGCGGGTCCCGACCGGCCGCGGCCACGTACGCGGCCGGTCGGGCCCTGGTCAGGCGGGCAGCGGGTGCATCGCTGCGCCAGCGTGGCGGCCAGCAGTTCGCGTTCGGCCTCGGTGCGGGCGTTGTCGTGCGGCCACTTGTTGAAGGCGGCGACGTGGAAGTGGTACTTGCGGAAGACGACGTACGTGCCGTTGCAGCCGAGGACGTCCACCTGCCGCTCCACTGGCGCAGTAGCGCGTCGCGGCATCCGTCGATTCGGCGCCGGGACTTCCTCCGGCGCCGAATCGACGTCGTCCGCCGTCTGTACCGCACGTGAGTGGGGCGCCTAAAGCTGGTGAGCGACGTGTTGAGTCCGAACGACCCTGACCCGAAGGCCTGTTGGGCCGGCGGAGCAGGTCCTCGGGCGACTCGGCGCGGCCCGGTCCCTCGCGGTTGCCCGGTCATGCGTGGATCATGAGGTCTCTCGGCAGAAGGAGGCCCATGTCCCGCAGTTCGGGCAGACCCGTTCCGGTGTGGCGTCGGCTGACGCCGGGGCTCGGCGTGCTTCTCGGCTATCGGCGCGCCTGGCTGCGCGGCGATCTGCTGGCCGGGGTGACGGTGGCCGCGTATCTCGTGCCGCAGGTGATGGCGTACGCGGGGGTGGCCGGGCTGCCGCCGGTCGCCGGGCTGTGGGCGATCCTGCCCGCGCTCGCCCTGTACGCGGTGCTCGGTTCCTCGCGTCTGCTGTCGGTCGGGCCCGAGTCCACGACCGCGCTGATGACGGCGACCGTGGTCGGCCCGCTGGCCGCGGGTGACCCGGGCCGGTACGCCGTACTGGCCGCCACTCTCGCGGTCACGGTCGGGCTGCTGTGCGTCGTGGCCTGGGCGGTGCGGCTCGGCTTCGTCGCGGACCTGCTCTCCCGGCCGGTGCTGGTCGGCTATCTGGCGGGTGTGGCACTGATCATGATCGTGGATCAGCTGCCGAAGCTCACCGGGGTCAGCACCACGGGCTCGGCGTTCTTCCCCCAACTGTGGTCCTTCGTACGGCATCTGTCGCAGGTCCATCTGCCCACGCTGCTGTTCGCCGTGCTCCTGCTCGCCTTCGTCCTCGCCGTGGCCCGCTTCTTCCCCGCCGTCCCCGGTCCCTTGCTGGCCGTGGTCCTCGCGACGACGGCCGTGGCCGTTCTCGGCCTCGACGACCGCCATGGGATCAAGGTGATCGGCGACGTCCCGGCGGGTCTGCCCGGTCTGGCGGCTCCGGATCTGACGGAGCTGCCGCACCTGGTGCTGCCCGCCCTCGGCGTGCTCCTGGTCGCCTACACGGACTTCATCCTCACCGCGCGCGCCTTCACCGACCGTACCGACGACGGCCCCGGGCTCGACGCCAACCAGGAACTGCTCGCCCTGGGCGCGGCCAACCTCGGTGCCGGGGCGGTGCAGGGTTTCCCGGTCAGCAGCAGCGCCAGCCGTACCGCCCTCGCCTCCTCGGCGGGCGCCCGCTCCCCCGCGTACTCACTGGTCGCCGCCGCGGCGGTCCTCGCCGTCCTCCTCTTCCTCAGCCCCCTGCTGACCCGCACGCCCTCGGTGGTGCTGGGCGCGCTCGTCGTCTACGCGGCCCTCCGCATGATCGACCTGGCGGGCTTCCGGCGGCTGGCGTCCTTCCGCCGCCGGGAGTTGCTGCTCGCGCTCGGCTGCCTGACCGGCGTACTGGCCCTGGACATCCTGTACGGGGTACTGGTCGCCGTCGGTCTGTCCGTGGCCGAGCTGCTGACGCGGGTCGCGCGTCCGCACGACGCGGTCCAGGGGGTCGTCCCCGGGGTGGCCGGCATGCACGACGTGGACGACTATCCGCAGGCCCGGACGATCCCCGGTCTGCTGGTCTACCGCTACGACTCGCCCCTCTTCTTCGCCAACGCGGAGAACTTCCGCCGCCGGGCCATGGCCGCCGTCGACGAACAGGACGACCCGGTCCGCTGGTTCGTCCTCAACGCCGAGGCGAATGTGGAGGTCGACATCACCGCCCTGGACGCCGTCGACGAGTTGCGCCAGGAACTGACCCGCCGGGGCATCGTCTTCGCCCTGGCCCGCGTCAAGCAGGATCTGCGGGACGACCTGGACGCGTACGGCCTGACGGAGTCCGTCGGCACCGGCCTGCTCTTCCCCACCCTGCCGACCGCGGTGGCCGCGTACCGGAAGTGGGAGCGCGCTCAGTAGGCCCACGCTCTTGCCTGACGTGCAGAGCGGGGGCCGGCGTCATGGGAAGCGCACGGTGACGGTGAGGCCGCCCTGTCGGCCCGGTTCGGCCGTTGCCCTGGTTCCGTGGGCCTCCGCGATGGAACGGACGAGGGACAGGCCGAGCCCGTGGCCTGTGGTGCTGGTGCGGTCCTGGGTGAGGCGGCGGAACGGCTCGAACAGGTCCGGGACCCGGTCGGCCGGCACGGTGGGCCCGGTGTTGGTCACGGTCAGCGTGCGGTCTTCGAGCCGTACGCGTACCCGGCCGCCGGGGTGGTTGTACTGGATCGCGTTGCGGATGAGGTTGGTCAGGAGGTGGCGGAGGAGTACGGGGTCGCCGAGGACGGTCAGCGGCCGGTCCGCCGTCACCGCCACGTCCAGCTGCTCTTCCTCGGCCTGCGGGGCTAGTTCGGCTGCCACGAGCATCGCCGCGGCCGACAGGTTCACTGTCTCGGTCTCCTCCAGGCCGCGGTCGCTGCGGGCGAGCAGCAGCAGCGCGGTGATCAGCTGCTCGGCCTCGCGGTTGGTTTCGAGCAGGTCTTCCCGTACTGCGGCGAGTCCCTCGGGGAGCGGATCGGCGAGGCCGACCTCCAGGCTGGTGCGCTGGGCCGCGAGGGGTGTTCTGAGTTCGTGGGAGGCGTTGGCGACGAAGCGCCGTTGGCTCTCGAAGGACTTCTCCAGCCTGTCGAGCATGGTGTCGAAGGTGTCGGCGAGACGGTGGAGTTCGTCGTCCGGGCCGGTGAGCGCCAGCCTCTGGTGCAGGTTCTGCTCGCTGATCCGACGGGTGGCCTCCGTCATCGCGGCGACCGGCCGGAGCGCCCGCCCGGCCAGCCACCAGCCGAGCAGTCCGGCCAGGAGCGCCATGAAGAGCAGTCCGACGGCCGACCAGAGGACCATCTGCCTCAGGGCGGTGTCCTGCACGGCTTGTACGGTCTGGTCGATCTGCCGGATCAGGGCGATGTCGTCGCCGGTCGCGTCCAGCGACGGGCGGGTTGCGTTTGGGTCCGTGGCGCGCGCGTACCCACTGGGGAACTCGCCGGGGAACCCGCTGCCTCCCGGCGCGTCGGCCTTCGTGATCGCGATGCCCTTGACCTGTTGGGCCGTCCCGTAGCGCGCGAGCAGCACCACGAAGGCCAGCAGCGCCGCGCCCGTCAGCAGGAAGAGCGTGCAGAAGGCCGCGGCCAGCCGGGCACGGAACGGCATGCCCCGCAGCAGCGTCCGCGGGTTCAGTCGCACAGCCGGTATCCCTGTCCCTTGTCCGCGGTGATGAGGTCGGGGTCGCCGAGCTTGCGGCGCAGCCGGCTGATGACGGCCCGTACGGCGCTGGTGCGCGGGTCGAGGTTCTCGTCCCAGACGGTACGCACGAGTTCGTCGTGCGGGACCGCCGCCCCCTGTGCCTCCATCAGCAGTTGCAGGACCGCGAACTCCTTGGGCGTCAGGTCCAGCGGCCGGCCGTCCGCGGACACCGCGCGCCGCGCCAGGTCCAGGGTGATGCCCTCGTGTCGTAGCGCGACCGGTGGCGACTTGGGGACGCGACGGCTCAACGCCCGTACGCGGGCGACCAGTTCGGCGAAGTCGAACGGCTTGGCCAGGTAGTCGTCGGCGCCGAGAGCCGTGAGTCCGTAGACCTTGTCCGTGATCTCGCCGGCCGCGGTCAGCATCAGGATCCGTGGCGGGTCGGTGAGTTCGCGCAGTCGTCGGCACACCTCGTCGCCGGTCATGACCGGCAGGTCCCGGTCGAGGATCAGCACGTCGTAGTCGGTCAGCAGGCACATCCGCTCGGCCTCGTCGCCGGAGGCGGCGACATCGACGGCCATCGTCTGCCGGCGCAGACCGGTGGCGATCGTACGGGCGAGAACGCGATGGTCCTCGGCTACCAGAACTCTCATGATCCCCATGAAACCCGGCGCCGCATTGCAGCGGGATAAGGACAGCGTCATGAGGACAGCGTCCTTATCCCGCTGCAACGCGCTTATCCCGCTGCGCGGGGCGCCCTGGTTCTGTCCTGGCCATGAACTTCGTCAAGCGTGCCGGGCAGAGTCTGCGGGCCAGGAAAGCCAGAACCGTCGTCCTGCTGGCGATCTGCGTCGTCATCTGCACGCTGCTGCTGGGCGGCTTCCTGCTGCAGGGCGCCACCGCCCGTCAGGAGGCGGAAGCGCGGCGGACGATCGGCGTCGATGTGACGGTGAGCGGCAAGGGCCTCACTTCGGCGGTGGCCGACCGGCTCGGTTCGTCCCCGCAGGTGCACCGGTACACCCCGTGGCTCCCGCTCGACGCCGAGGGCCTCGGTGTCAAGCCGCTGCGGTCCGGCGCCCCTGAGGACGGTGACGGAAGTACCGGGGCGCGGACACAGCCGTCCCTGGCGCTGATCGGCGTACGGGACTCGGGGCTGCTGCTGCGCTTCTCGTACGGCTCGAACAGGATCATGGCGGGGCGCGGGATCACCCCTGAGGACGCCGGTCGGGCGGTCGCCCTGGTCGAGCGGCGGCTGGCCGAGAAGAACGGCATCGAGGTCGGCGACACCCTGCGCGCCCGGTCCGCCGACGGAAGCCGCACCGTGCCGCTCGAGGTCGTCGGGATCTACCGGGACTCGACGCCGGACCCGTCGACATGGACGCCGCCGCACCTGCTGCCCGGCAACGCGCTCTACGTGCCCGTCGGCGCGGTGCGGCGGCTGAGTCCCGGCGCGACGGACCTCACCGAGGCGGTCTTCCGGATCGGCTCCCCGGAACAGGCCGAGCGGCTGCACGCCGAGACCCGGCGGCTGCTCGGTGCCGGGGCGTTCGACTTCCGCGTCAATGACAAGGCGTATCGGGACCAGGTCCGCCCGATCCAGCGGGTCGCGGCCTTCGCCGGGCTGATCGTCCGGGTCGTCGCCGTGGCCGGTGCGCTGATTCTCGGGCTCGTGGTGACGCTCCAGATCCGCAACCGCCGCGACGAGCTGGGAATCCTGCTGTCGCTGGGCGAGAAGAAGTGGAAGCTCATCGGCCAGCACACCGTGGAAGTGGCCGCCGTCGCCCTGCCCGCCGTGGCTGTCGCCGCCCTGGCCGGTCAGCTCGCCGTCCGGCAGGCGGGCGACGCGCTGCTCGCCCCCTCCGCGAGGTCCGGGTCCCCGGACGCACCGGCCGCCGACCGGCCCGAGATGCGCGTGGAGCCCTCCGACCTCGGCAGGGTCGCCGGCATCGGTCTCGGGATCTCCCTCGTCTCGACCGTCGTCCCCGGCGTCGGGATCCTCCGTCTCCACCCCCGCTCCATCCTCGTCTCCGACGAATGAGCCCCCACAGAAAGCCGATCCACATGAACTTCGTCAAACGCGCGGGCTTCAGCCTGTGGTCCCGCAAGGGCAGAACCCTGGTCACCCTCTCCACGTTCCTCGTCATCTCCGTGATGGTGCTGGCCGGGGTACTGGTCAAGGACGCGACCGCCCAGGCCAGAACCGAGGCCGAGCGCTCCGTGGGCGCCGAGGTCAACCTGGAGATGGACCTGAACGGCCTGAGCGCGGGCGGTGGTCTCGTGGCCCCGCAGATCGATGCCACGACGGTGGACGAACTGGGCGCCTCCCCGCTGGTCCAGAAGTACAACTACTCCATGTTCGACCGGGGCGTCGTGAAGGCGGGCGCCGAACTGGTCACCGAGGGCGTGGACTCGTCGACCTCGTACATGGGGCCCGATGGCACCCCGACCATCGGGATCCTCGACTCCGCGCTGCTGCCCGACTTCCGCAGCGGCAATTTCACGCTCCTGTCCGGCGCCCACCTCACCGCCGCCGACAAGGACAAGCACCTGCTGCTGATCGAGGAGCGGCTGGCCCGGAAGAACGGCATCGAGACCGGCGACAGGATCACCCTGGGCGCCAACGAAGGCAAGGCCACGGCGGAGTTCACCGTGGCGGGCATCTTCCGGGACCCGCGGCCCAGTTCCGAGCCCGAGCCGGAGCACCTCGTGAACCCGGCCAACATGCTGTACGCGTCCGTGGGCGGCTTCGCCGGGCTCAACTCCACTGCGGACGGGCCCACACAGGTCAGGACAGCGACCTTCCTCCTCAAGAACGCCGACGACGTCAGGAAGTTCAAGGAGGAGGCCGAGCGGATCGCGGGTTCGGCGCTGGACGGATTCACCCTGGACGCCAACGACAAGGCGATCCGGCAGATGACGGGCCCTCTGGACAGCATCAGTTCCACCGCCGCCGTCGCGATGTGGCTGATCGGCGTCGCGGGCGCCGCCGTCCTCGTCCTCCTCGTCAATCTTGCGGTCAAACAGCGACGCAAGGAGTACGGCGTGCTGCTGGCCATGGGCGAGAGGAAGTGGAAGCTCATCGCCCAGCAGGCGCTGGAGATCGTCGCGGTCGCGGCTCTCGCCGTCGGTCTGAGCGGCCTGTTCACCCAGAGCCTGACCCAGAGCGCCGGCCAGTCGCTGCTCGGCCAGGAGGCCGCCGAGGCCCGGGACAGGCTCGACTCCTGGCAGCCCCCGGCTCCCGGCAGCACCGGCCTCGACCAGGGCATCGACCCGGACGACAAGCCGGTGGAGAACGCCGACCCCATCGACAGGATCGACGTACGCCTCGCCCCGGCGGACCTCGCCACCGTGGGCGGTGTCGGTCTCGGCATCGGCCTGCTGGCCACCGCCGTCCCGGCCGCCTCCGTCCTGCGGTTCAGCCCCCGGACCATCCTCACGAAGGGCAAGTGACAGCCACCATGACCAGCGCCACCGCGACCCCGCCCGTCCTCCGCCTTGACGGTGTCAGCCACACCTACGTCGGCCAGCGCCGCAGGACCGCCGTACTCAAGAACATCGACTTCAGCTTCGAACGCGGCACCTTCTACACCGTCCTGGGGCCCTCGGGCAGCGGCAAGACAACCCTGCTCAGCCTTGCCAGCGGCCTCGACGCACCCACCCGGGGCACCATCAGCTTCAGCGGCCAGGACCTGACGCGGATCGGCCTCGGCCGCTACCGCAACAAGCACGCCGCCACGATCTTCCAGCACTACAACCTGCTCACCTACATGACCGCCCTCCAGAACGTCACCACCGCCATGGAGATCACCGGTACGAAGCCCGGCCACGGCAGCCGCAAGGCCCGCGCTCTGGAACTCCTGGAACGGATCGGTCTGGACCGGGACATGGCCACGCGCAACGTCATGCGGCTCTCCGGCGGCCAGCAGCAGCGGGTCGCCATCGCCCGCGCCCTCGCCTGCGACGTCGACATCCTCTTCGCCGACGAACCCACCGGAAACCTCGACGAGGACACCGCCCAGGGCATCATCGACACCTTTCGCGAACTGGCCCACGAACAGGGCAAGTGCGTCATCGTCGTCACCCACTCCCAGCACCTCGCGGCGCAGTCCGATCGCGCCCTCACGCTGCGCAAGGGCAAGTTGACGGACGAGGTGAGACCCCGATAACCACCTGACCGTCGTCACCGGGCGGCCGTCAGGCTGATCCGGGTCGCCTCCGCGACCGCGGTGAGGTGGGGGCGGGTGAACATGCTGAAGTGGTTGCCGGTCACCGGAACGACGGTCAGGTCGCCCAGTTCGACGGTGTCCCAGCCGTTGGGCGAGTCGAAGTGCATCGGGACACGGTGGTCCTCCTGGGTGAGGGGGAAGAACCCCGCCTCCGGTTTGACCAGGACCACCGAGAGGTCCGAGGGTTCGGGCCGGTAGAGCGCGAAGGCCCGCAGGCCCGCCTGGTAGGTGCCGACCAGGTTCACGAGGTGGGACTCGTACGACTGCGGGTCGGGCGCCCCGAGTGCCAGGGCGATCTGTTCGCCCTGCTCGTCCAGGGGCTTGGAGCGGTCGACACCGCAGCTGCACCGGTCCGTCGCGAGGCAGGCTATGTGCCGCAGTGCGAGGAGTTCCTCTATGGCCCGCAGGTCGTCGTCGGCCGGCGCGCCCCGGCCGGGCAGCGGGACGTAGGTGTCGAACAGGACGACCCTGTGGACCTTCTCGCCGCGTTCACGCAGGTGGCGTGCCGCCTCGTAGGCGAGCATCCCTCCGAAGGAGTGGCCGCCGAGATGGTACGGGCCGTGTGGCTGGATCCGCTGGACCTCGTCGGCGAACACGGCCGCGAGGGCCGGCATGTCGTCCAACGGCTCCTCCGTGCCGTCGAGGCCGGGGATCTCGAGGGCGTAGCAGGGCCGTCCGTCGCCGAGGGCTCGGGCCAGCGAGGCGAGGTAGCGGGCGGAGCCGCCGAGGCCGCCCGCGCAGAAGAAGGGGACGGGCGGGTTGAGCGGGAGCATCCGGCGGGGTGCGGGTCGGGTGGTGTCCATCGCGGCCTCCTGGCGGCGGGTGGACGCGGTGCCACCGATGGATGTGGGTGCGTCGGGTTCCGCGAGATGGCGGGCGGCCTGGTCGATGGTGGGGAGTTCCATGAAGAGGGTGTGCGGGATGCGGTAGCCCAGCCAGTCGGAGAGCCGTGCCTGGAGGGCCGCGACGGACAGCGACTCCAGCGCGTACTCCTCCAGCGGCCGGGCCGTGTCGAGGGAGGTCGCGGGCAGCCGCAGTTCGGCGGCGATGTTGGTGACCAGCCAGTCCCGTACGGTGTCCACGGTCAGCCGGGCGCCGAGCCCGGGAGCGGTGACGGCGGAGCGTACGGGGGTGGTGGCCGCGGTGGGCGTCCGTGTGCCGTCCACGGGCGGGAAGTGACGGCGGGCCAGGTCCTGGGCGTGGGCGACGGTGCATTCGACCAGTTCGAAGGAGGGCAGGCTGCCCGTGTAGTAGGTGCGGTGGCGGCCCTGCATCGCTTCGAGCCGGTCCAGGATGCCGTCCTGGAGGTCGTCGCTGCCGAAGTGCGGCATGAACGCCCACTGGCGTTCGAGGTGTACGGCCTCCAGCCGTCCGCCGAGGCCTGCGATGTCGTCCCGCAACAGGGGGACGATCTCTTCGGGGCGGCCGTACGAGTAGAAGGTGCGGACGTCGCTGCCCGGGTAGCGGTGGTGGTAGGCGACGCAGTGGCCCGTCGCCTCGCGGGTGTCGTTGTGCTGCTTGAGGAAGTAGAAGGCGGAGTCCGGGAGGCCGGGCGCTGTGGCGACGGTGGTGTGGTAGGCGTTGGCGCGGATCCGCGCGGCGAGTTCGCGCTCGTGTTCGGTGCTGTCCAGGATCGGCAGCACGCGGTCGAGGGCGACGGTCAGCACCAGGTCGTCCGCCTCCACCGGGCCGGAGTCGGTGTGCACCCGTACGCCGTCCGCGTGCCGTTCGACGGACTCGACACGCACCGCACACCGTACGTCGGCGAGTTCACGGGCGATCCGGCGCCACAGGGTGGCGAAGCCGCCGGAGATGGTGAACGCGCCGGGGTGGCCCAGGAGTTCGGCCCTGTGGGACAGGAGCCCGGTCATCTCCGCGTACTTGACGAAGTACAGCGCGGGGACGTCGTCGTCGAGGTGGCCATAGCCGGCCGCGGTGTAGCCGGTGCCGAAGGAGGCGGCCATGGCCTGGAGTCCGTGTGCGGCCAGCCATTGCGTCACGGGGGCGGCGAGCGCCTTCGCGGAGTGCGCGAGGCCGGGTTCGGCGATGCGCGGGAACTCCCGCTCCCGCAGGGCCTGGTAGCGCAGGAACGTGTCCCTGCGGAAGAAGGAGGTGTCCTGCGGCAGCACGGCGCCGTGCGCGGTGTCGAGGACCCGGTACGGGGTGGTGGCCTCCGTCGCCACGCCCAGCTCGGTCGCCAACTCGGCGACTCTCTCGTACTGGTTGGTGCAGATGTGGCCGCCGAGGTCATAGGCGCGGCCCTCGATCTCCACCGTCTCGCACTTGCCGGCCACCGCGTCCCGCTCTTCGAGTACGGTCACCCGGCGGCCGGAGCGCTCCAGTTCGCGGGCGATGGTCAGGCCCGCGGGTCCGGCGCCGATGACCACGACGCTGCGGGATCCGGCGGCGACGGGTGAAGTCGTCCCGGAGGTGGGTCCAGCAGTGGTGCTCGTCGTGATGTTGCGGCTGGGACGCAGCAGTCCCGCCAGTTCGGGAGGCTGCCGCTCGCCCAGCCGGGCGTAGGACGCGGCCTGGTAGACGAGCGCCCGCAGATGGTTCAGGGAAGCGGTCGAGTGGGGCGAACGGGCGAGGGCGATGCCCAGGTCCGGCGGGGCCAACGCCGGGTCGAAGGCCAGGAGGTTGACGGTGTCGTCGTCGGTGAGGGTGTCGAGGTGTACGTCCCCGAGGTCGAACCAGGGGCACAGCTCCTCCGGCCAGCGACGCGCCGGGTCGAGGGCGGTCTCGGTGTTTTCGGGGATGCCGTCCAGGGGGTGGAGCTGGGCCTGGAGCACGTTGCGTACGCCGGTGGTGCGGACGCGGTGGCGGAGGTCGTCGCGAAGGAACGCGGGGTCACGTGTGTCGCCGTACGGGCGCGGGATCTCCTCAGGGGCGTCCGGCGGCCACCACAGGTCGCCGTGGTCGAAGTCGCCTCGCGCCAGCGGTTCGTCGGCCGGGTGCACGCGGAAGCGGATGAGCCACTGCTGTCCGTCCTCGGCGACGAAGCCCTGGGGCACCTGGGAGTAGAAGTCGTAGGTGGCGTAGGAGCCGGCGGTCCTGATGTTGTTCCAGATGGTGGACCGTACGGCCGGATTCTCGCTGATGCTGCGGGCGCGTTCCTCGGGGGTGCCGAAGCTGCGCCGGAAGATCTCGGCGGTGGAGGCGAAGAAGGTCGGGCCGGTGTTGAAGGTGAGGTCGAGCAGGCCGGGTTCGAGTCCGGTGGCGCTGTCGGGGGTGGCGTCGAGCAGGCGGAGGGTGAGTCCGCGGACCGTCGGCTTGACGTCGTCCGTGCCGACCGAGTTGCTGTAGCGGACGAGCACCGGGAAGCGGCGGCCCGGCCGGAGGAAGCCATGCGCGGGCAGCAGGGGGCTGTCGCCCACGGTCAGGACACCGCGGGCAGCCGTCGAAGTGGCGTGGAAGAAGCGGTCCCTGCGGGCCGCGGAGGCCACGGTCAACGCGGACATGTCGATGAGGACGCGCCGGAAGTCGTCGTCGACGTCGTACATCCGCGGATCGCGGGGACCGGTGGCGAGGATCGGACCGTTGTGGTCAGCGTGGTCTGCGTTCGTCAACGTCGTCCCTCGGTGAACTCGTCGCGGGCAGGGATGTCGCTCTCGTGCACGGAGACCAGGAGCGTGGTGGTCTCGCGGTCGATCTCGCCGTTCAGGAGTGCCTCCTTGCACACCCGGCGGCGGACCTTGCCGCTGGTGGTCTTGCGGACCAGCCCCGGCCGACCCAACACGACGGCGTGGCAGGAGAGTTGGTGGTCGGCGTAGACGAACTTGCGGACCGTCGCGCAGATCTCGGCGGCGAGGTCGGCGTCGACCCGCTTCTGGCCCGTCTCGGCGAAGACCACGAGCCGCTCGCCGTTCTCCGTGGCGTCCGCGCCGGCCGCTGTGGTCGCGGTGTCCCCGGGGAAGGTCTCGTCCGGCCCGAGCGCGAAAGCCACGACTCCGCCGGGGCGGACGGCCCGGTGGCACTCACGGACGCTGTCCTCGATGTCGGAGGGGTAGACGTTGCGTCCCCGGATGATGATCAGGTCCTTGATCCGGCCGGTCATGAAGAGCTGGCCCTCGTACAGGAATCCCAGGTCTCCGGTGCGCAGGTACTCCGTCGGGTCGTCGTCGCCCGTCACGGTGGCGTGGAAGACCTCGCGGGTCGTCTCGGGGCGTCCGTGGTAGCCGGCCGCGGTGGTCGAGGAGTGGACCCAGATCTCGCCGACACGCCGGGGCGGGCACGGGACTCCGGTCCCGGGGTCGACGATCCGGATCCGGTCCGCGGGTTTGCTGGAGAAACCGCAGCCGTGGTACTCGACGTGCCTTTCCGCGTCCAGGGGGTCCGGGCCGCCGGGGGTGTCGTCCACCAAGACGACTTCACCTTCCGCCAGCGCCTTTCTGTCGAGGCGCAGCACTCCCTGGCCGCGGTTGGTGACGCTCGCCGTGTTCTCCGCGAGCCCGTAGGCGCCGTAGAAAACGTCGGGCCGGATCCGGGACACCTGGAAGGCGTTCAGGAAAGTACGGATGGTCCGGGTCCTGATCGGTTCGGCGGCGGTGATGGCCATTTCCAGGGAACTGAGGTCCCATCCGGCGCGCATTTCGGGGGTGGTCTTTCGGACCGCGAGGTCGTACGCGAAGTTGGGCGCCGAGGTGATCGTGGCTCCCACCCGGGACATGACGTCGAGCCAGATCCAGGGCCGTTGCAGGAAGGTGAGCGGCGACATGATGTGTGTCGTGGAGTTGCCGAGGGCGGTGCTGAGCAGGACGTTGATCAGTCCCATGTCGTGGTACTGCGGGAGCCAGAACACCCCGCGGGTGTCCGGGTTGAGCCGGAGGTCGACGACGTTGGCGGCGATCTCGTGGACGAGGTTGCCGTGCGTGACCATCACGCCCTTGGGGACTCCGGTGGACCCCGATGTGTACTGCAGGAACGCGGTGTCACCCGGGTCGGCCGGTTCGTACCAGGTTCCGGGATCGCAGTCGGCCCCACTGTGCCTGCCGGAGCGCCGGTCGGTGCGGTACCAGGGGATACGGGGCCAGTTGTGCTCCGACCGTCCGAGCAGTCCGGCGACCGAACCGGCCCTGCGGGAGCGGTCGAAGAGGCCGTTGGTGAGGGCGGCACTTGCGCCGCAGCTCTCCACTATGGCGTTGAAGCCGGCCAGATCGCGCTTGAGCCGGAAGGGGTTCGGGGGGTAGACGGGCACGGGGAGAACGCCTGCTGCCAGGCAGCCCATGAAGGCTTTCACGAAGTCCAGCGAGGGCGGGTAGACGAGCACCGCCCGGTCTCCGGGGTTGAGTCCTGATAACCGCAGGGAGGTGGCGATGTCGTCGACGGCCTCGGCGAGTTCGCCGGCTCGGAGCGTCTCCTTGTCCTCACCGAGGTCGTCGACAAAGGTGAAGAGGAGTTTCTCCGGTTGGGTTTCGTAGAGGTGCCGCAGAGTGGCGAGCAATGAATTGCGCTGCGAGATTCCGAACGTCATTGTGGCCGTCCTGTGAAGGGGAACGCCAGAAGACCGGTGACACCGGTAAGAGTTCAGCCAAGCGGTGGTTGCGCATTCAAAAAATACGACTGGTCCAGTCCATTGTCAACGGCCGACCAGCCGCCCTATTTCCGCCTTCTTCCGCAATGTCCCACAAAGGTGCGGCACCAATTTCCTATGAATTCACTGTGACTTCGACGCCCTCTCGCGGGACACCGAAGAGCCACTTCATTTCGTGCGCATGAATTTTCGTTTCCTTCTGTTATCCATTTACGCAACCAGGTTTGCGGGAACGCACACCATGCAAGGGGCCCCGGTTCCCGCCGGGGCGGGCGGCCCCATGAACTCGGCCAGGCGGTACGGGCGGAGGGCAACGCGGTCGCCCGAGCCGCCGACCTCACCCTCGCCTTCGCGCGAACCGGGTCGACGACGGGACAGACCACTGTCACCTTCTCGCGGCGAACTCCTGGTGACGCGGCACCCCGGTGCCGTACCGGAGCGACGGATGAACACCCACGGTGCGCCGCGGATGGTCTTCTCCCTTCCCTGCCGCTTCCGAAATGCGATGTCCATCAAGCGGGACTCTCGATTCACTGATGCACGCAGCAGAAAAGGAGCGTCGTGCCCGGCGGGCACTTACGCTCCATCGACAAAAATCACGTCCAGGTGGCGGGCCGTACGGCGGGATCCGTCTCCGGATCCCGCCGATCCCGCCGTGTCTCAGAGTTCGACCGCCACGTACTCCTTGCCCCGGTCGTTCTCGACGACGACCTTCGCGACGTCGTCGACCCGTACGGCCGCGGAGCCGTCGAGGTTGGCGCCCTTGGCCTCGTCGGCGACGAGCCAACTGCCGGCGATCTCGCGGGTGCCGTCCTTGGCCACCACGATCAGGCGGCACCGCTCCCCCGCCGGGATGCCCTTGACGGAGGCGTTGACCCGGACCCAGTCGGCGGCCGGGGTCACCCGCACCGTCATCTGTGTCCCGGTGGCGGCGCTGGTCGCCGAGCCCACCTCGGAACCGGCGGGCGGTGCGGCAGGGACGGAGGCCGAAGGCGGAGCCGGCACCGCCTCCGGAGACGTCCCGCCGCCGAAGGACTGGCCGATCAGTAGGCCACCGCCCAGCACGGCCGCGGCCGCGACGGACGCCACCGCGGACAGCACCACCCGTCGTCGCCGCTCAACACCCGTACGTTCGCTGCGGGCCTGTCGCAGCGTGCGCTGCAGCAACAGGTCCCCGCCCTCCGGCGGTCCGTCCAGGAACGCCTCCGGCGGCACCTCACCCAGTGCGGCCTGCATCTCCCGCAACCCGTCCAGTTCGTCGCCGCATCGCGGGCACGACTCCACATGTTCGTCGACGGCCCGAACCTCCTGCTCGTCGAGCGTGCCGAGGACGTAGGCACCGAGCAATTCGCTGTCGTGCTGCTGAATGCTCATACCGCCACCTCCTTCAGTGCGACGAGCTTCGCTGTTCTTGGTTTGTCCCTGTACATGTCCCGTAATGCCTTCAGGGCATAGTGTGACCGGGACTTGACGGTCCCGGGCGGTATCCCCAGAGTCTCTGCCGCCTCGTTGACGCTCCGGCCCTGGAAGTAGATCTCTCTCAGTACGTCCTGGTGGTCCGGCGAGAGCCGGTCGAGGGCTTCCATGACGAGCATCGAGTTCACCACGGCCTCCGCGTGGTCCTCCTCCACCGGGGTGGTGGTGACGGACTCCGCGACCTCCGTCGGGCGCGAGGCCTTCGCCCGATGCCGGTCCGTGACGATGTTGCGGGCCACGGTGAGCAGCCAGCCGCGCACCGAGCCCTTGCCGTTGACCAGCACGTCCGGGTGCTTCCACGCCCGGATCAGCGTCTCCTGGACCACGTCCTCCGCTGCCGCGTGATCGCCGGTCAACCGTTGCGCGTATGCGAGGAGGGCTCTGCCGTGTTCCTCGTACAGCGCCCGGATCAGTGCCTCGTCACTAGCAGTTCTTTGCTTGTGCCGAGTGCGGGACCACAGTGCCGCCGCCATCCACTTACTCCCGTCCTCTCCCTGACTGACACGTCCAACACGCATCCCCGAGGAGGTTGGTTCAATGTGGTCTGCGTCACTCGGGCCGGCAGTGGCGGCCCTCGTTGATGCAGGACACGAGCTGTTCCATCCGACGGTCCGTCATGACGTTGACGAACAGACCGTGGTCGGTGACCGGATCGCGCTTCTGCTCGGGGAAGGAGTCCAGGGCGTAGCGCACACCGTGCGGGACGTCGTACGTGAGGGTGATCCTCAACTGCGGTACGGCGAACGTGGCCCGGGGGCAGACGCCGTTGGCGGCGGGGAACACCACGTGCGAGCGGTGGTCGGGGCTGTCCGTGGACAGGCCGTCCCAGCAGCTCGGGAAGTCCAGCGTGCGCGTCGGTCCGCTGCCCTCGGGGCACAGCGTGTACTTCACGGTGAAGCGCTCCGCGTAGCCGGAACACCCCCACTGCGCGCGTACACGGCCGGGCTCGTTCACGGTCGCCGCCACCGGGTCCCCCGTCACCATCCGCAGGAACCGGGGCATGGCGACGACTTCGCTGGTCGGGCTGGAGCGGAACTCCATCCGGACCGAGGACGCCACCAGGATCTCGCCGGCGTTCCCGTCGATCCCGCCGCCCACTGCGTGCGCATCGCTCCCGGTCCGGTCCAGCCGTCGCAGAACCGGCCAGTAGTACGTGGACCGGTCACCGCCCACACAGGTGGTGGCGGCCGCCGCCAGACCCTCGTTGGTCGACAGGGCGTCGGTCGTCACGTTCCCGACGTAGTCGTGCACGTGATGGGCTCCGCCCGTCAGCCCCGGGGAGATCACGAGGTTGTCGGCGTTGCGATGACCGTTCTCGTTGCGTCCGCAGTCCTCGGTGAAGGATCCCCTGGAGGCGTCCGGTCCGTCGGCCGGGACAGCGGTGGCGGAAACCGCCGAGATGTCCACGTACCGGTCGGCCGACGGTGCCGCCTGTGCCGATGAGGGGTGGCCACCGAGGCCGAGGATCCCCACGGCCAGCGCCACGCACACACCGAGCACCACGGGCACAACCACCTGTAAAGACCGGGCTCTTGAGCGGAAGAATCGAATCCACACGCGAGCAGCGTCCCAGCAATGTCCAGACCAATCAAGCCTGCCCTTGAGCCATGAGGTCCTGTTGACGGCATCACGGGTCCTGACCGGTCGTTCAGGAGCCGGCGGTCAGCGGAAGAGCTGGCCGCGCACCGCCCCGTCGGGGAACTCCGCGGTGTGCAGGTTGGCGTAGAAGCCGGTCGGGCGCTTCTTCAGCTGCTTCAGCACCGCGGTGTCCGCCACCGCGACCGAGCCCGAGAGGGCGAAGATGTTCTGCGGTACGGGTGTCGTGAACAGCGGCACCTTCACGGCGCCGTTCTTCCCCAGCACCCCCTCGTGGATGTGGCCCGCGACCGGAGCCGCGATGTTCACCCAGGCCAGGGAGTAGCCCACCGAGCGTCGTCCGGGGTGCAGGAACGCCACCGCGTGACCGTCCCGGTCGCCCACCGCCTTCGGGTCCTCGGCCGGAACCTCCTGGCTGCCGTCTGCGAGGGCACGCAGGCTGCCGCCCCTGATGATGGCGAGCGGGTTGATCGACCGGCCCGTCGGCTTCAGTTGACCGCGCACCGCTCCGCCGGGGAACTCCGCGCTGTGCAGGTTGACGTAGAAGCTGCCGGGGTCGGTGCGCAGCCGTTCGGCCAGCGCGGCGTCGTTGACGGAGGTCTGGCCCGCGGCCGAGTCCACCCCGGCGGGCATGGCGGTGGTGAACAGCCCCGTCTTGACGGCGCCGTTGACGCCGGCCTTGCCCTCGTGGATGTGGCCGAGGGTCGGCGCGCCGATGCCCTGCCAGCTGAGCGCGAAGGTGACGCGGTCGCCCTTGACCTTGACGAGGGCGACGGCCTGGCCGTCCTGGTCGCCGACCGCCGGGCCGCCCGGCGTGGGCACTTCCTGCGCACCGTCCAGCCGCGCCACCAGCGAGACGGCCCGGGCCTTCGCCGACACCGCCGACAGCGGCTTCGTGGCCATGGTGGAGGCGGCGCCTGAACCGGTGTGCCCGGTATGGCCGGTGTGGCTGTCGTGGGCGGCGGCCGGGACGGCGGCGACTCCGGCGAGCGTGCCCGCGGCGAGTACGACGGCCGAGGCGGCCGAGACGAGGGCGGAATTCCTGCGCATTTTCTTGGACCTTTCCGAGTGCGGGTGTTGCTTCGAGCACCCAGCACACGGCCACGGCGGTACGGAGGTTCAGAGAAATTCCGATTGAACCCGTCGCGCCGGACGCACGTGTGGGAATCCGCGACGCGCTTTCGCGTGCAGCCACGACAACGAAAAGGACGGTCGACATCATGCGCGCACGGACCACACGGATCACTCTGGCGGCGATTCCCCTGACCCTGCTGGCCCTGACCGCCTGCGGCGGAAACACGGAGGGCACGGCGGCGGACAAGCCCGCGAGCCCCTCCGCGCAGGGTTCCGGGCAGACCGTGAAGGTGGCCGACTCCGACCTCGGCGACATCCTGGTCGACCAGGACGGCCGTACGCTCTACGCCTTCACCAAGGACAAGGCCGGCACCAGCAACTGCGACGCCGACTGCATCGCGGTCTGGCCCGCGCTGACCGGCTCGGCCAAGGTCGCCGCAGGTCCCGGCACCGACACGAAGCTGCTGGCCACGGCCGCCAGCGCCGGCGGCGCGGTGCAGGCCAGGTACGGCGAATGGCCGCTCTACTACTACGTCGGCGACGCCTCCCCCGGTGACGTCAACGGGCAGGGCCTGGACGGCGAGTGGTTCGTGCTGGGCGCGGACGGCAAGCTCATCCGTGAGAGCTGAGAGCTGAAAAATCTTCGAGAGAACCTTCGGGGGATTGAACCCCCTTCCCGCGCAGCCCGTGTTCACGGCAGCAGCGGAAGACTGACCGACCGACCGCGCCGGACGCGCCGTCGGAATGCACCGCTGAAGCGGATGTCCGTCGACGGGACGGATGTTCCGCCATTCACGGAAACCCATGAAAACGGGGGCGCGCTCCGTCGCGCCGAAATTCAGATACGGAAGAGGGAAACAGTCGTGCGCAAGTTGCAGGGAATTTCGGTGACGGTGGCGGCGTCGGCGGCGGCAATCATGTTCGCGGCCGGCTGCGGGCCCTAGCCGGACGACGCGGCCAAGCCCGCGGGTGCCGCACTGAGCGCCTCCCCGAGCACGGGCGCGAAGGCTCCCGCAGGGGCAGCCGACGGTCTGGCGCAGGTGCAGGCTTCGGCGCCGGGCAAGCTCAGCATCTGGGACAGCGCCGAGTTGGGGCAGGTCCTCACCGACAGCGCGGGCTTCACCCTCTACCGCTTCGACAACGACACGGCCAAGCCCTCGCGGTCCACGTGCGACGGGGACTGCCCCAAGACCTGGCCGCCGGTCCCGGCAGGCGACGCCGCGGCGGCCGAGGGCATGGACCCGGCGCTGCTGGGTGAGGTCACCCCAGTCGTAGAGCGGACGTCGTCGCAGTCGCGGCAGCGTCGCGACGAGCAGCAGCCCGGCGCCGGCCAGCGCGGGAACCCGGGCTGGGCCGGGGTACGCCAGACCGGCCGCGAGCAGCAGGACGGCGGCCTCCCACACGACGACCTGTCCGAGCCGTACGCCGAACAGCGGGCGTTGCGGCCGGTGCCCCCTCCTGGAGCGCGGAGACGCGTCCGCTGTCCGTTCCGCGATCGCAGTCCCGATTCCCCATCCTCTGGCGCCCTTCACGCGGCTTGTGCAGCGTCGCTGGAAGCACGTATGCATGGCTCCGCCGGATCAACCGGGAATCGCCGGGGGCGTAGTTGCGTGCGCAGCGCAGGGCACGGAGACGGCGAGGACCGTGAAGCGCGCGGTCGAGAACGCCTCGGTGTCTTCTGGCCGACCGGCGGGACAGGTCGCCGGAGGTCTCCGAGGCGGTGCCGCTGTTCTGCCTCCCGCACTGCCCGGCCTTGGGGGTACCGACGTCCGGTCCGCACCCGGCCTCGTCGACCGGCCCGAGGAACCTGGCGCCGATGGCACTACGCTCCTGTGCCGTGCAGAAGACGCGCCTCGACACCGCCCGGATCCGAGCGGCCCGCCGGCTGATCGACCCGGTCTTTCTCGACACTCCGCTGTACCGCTGCGAGGCGCTGGAGCCCGGCCTCAGGTGCGGCGTGAGCATCAAGCTCGAAACGGCCAACCCGGTCCGCAGTTTCAAGGCCCGTGGCACCGAGGTGATCGCGAGCCTGCTCGCCGACGAGGGCTCGCGGGCCGTGGTGTGCGCGAGCGCGGGCAATCTTGGGCAGGCCCTCGCGTGGTCGGGGCGCGGCCGGGGGCTCGACGTCACCGTCGTGGCATCCCGTTTCGCGACCCGGGCCAAGCTCGACCGCATCCGCGCACTGGGCGCCGGGCTGGAACTGGTGGACGGCGACCACGAGTTGGCCCGGGAGCGGGCGGCGGCCATCGCGCGCCACGAGGGCATCCGGCTGGTCGAGGACAGCCTGGACATCGAGACCTGCGAGGGCGCGGCGACCATCGGACTGGAACTGGTGGAACCCGTGGAACGGGGGGACACCACACCGTCGTTCGACACCGTCCTGATCGCTCTCGGCGGCGGGGCGCTGGCCACCGGCGTGGGGCATGTGGTGAAGGCACTGGCACCCGAGGTCGAGGTGATCTGCGTCCAACCGCTGGGCGCACCGGCGCTGACCCGCTCATGGCACCAGAGGCGCATCGTCACCACCGACTCGACCGACACCATCGCCGACGGCGTCGCCGGCCGGTATCCCATCCCGGCCGTCCTGGACGACCTCCTCCTGGTCGCCGACGACGCCGTCCTGGTCCAGGAGGCGTCGATCATGGCCGGTATGCGGATGCTCCTCGACCACGCCGGCCTCGTCGTCGAGCCCTCGGCCGCGCTCGGCGTCGCGGCGATCCTCGAAGACCGCGACCGCTTCGCGGGCCGACACGTCGTCACCATCGTGTGTGGCAGCAACGTCGACGTCGACGCCTACCACCGCTGGATCGGTACGGCTCCCGTCCACAGGCCCTGACAACGATTCGCCCCCCACGCCACTCGAAACACGAAACAGCACCCCCTACCAGGTGTCACGCCAAGGGGTGGGTATCGTCCGCCCCGATGCCCCTGGTCCGCAGCTCAGCGGACGGCACGGAGGAGGAGCACCATGGCCGATCGACGGCAGGGAACCGTGTCGGACGACGGATCCGCGCCGCGGGCACCGGAGGCCCGTCGGGCGGGCACGCGCGACGCGGTGCGCCTCGCGGTGGTCATCGGTGCCCTCGGTGTGGTCTTCGGCGACATCGGCACCAGCCCGATCTACACCCTCCAGACGGTGTTCAACCCCGACGACCCGCACCCCGTCCCGGTCACCACGGACAACGTGTACGGGGTGGTGTCGCTGATCTTCTGGTCGGTGATGATCATCGTCACGGTCACCTACATTCTGCTGGCGATGCGCGCCGACAACGACGGTGAGGGCGGCATCATGGCGCTGATCACCCTGTTGCGGCGGTGGAGTTCGGAGCGTGGGCATCGGGGCGCCGTCGTCCTGGCCGCGCTCGGCATCTTCGGTGCGTCGCTGTTCTTCGGTGACAGCATGATCACCCCGGCGATCTCGGTGCTGTCCGCGGTCGAAGGGCTCAAGGTCGTCGAGCCGTCGCTGGACAGCGCGGTCGTGCCGATCACGGCGGTGATCATCGTGGGGCTCTTCCTGGTGCAACGTCGAGGAACCGCGGCGGTGGGCCGGGTGTTCGGGCCTGTCATGATCGTCTGGTTCACCGCCATCGGCGCGTGCGGCGTCGTGGGCATCACCGACCACCCGGACATCCTCAGGGCGCTGTCACCGACGTACGCACTGGGCTTCCTGTTCGGTCATTGGGGTACGGCCTTCTTCGCCCTGGCGGCGATCGTGCTCGCGGTCACCGGTGCCGAGGCGCTCTACGCCGACATGGGGCACTTCGGCCGCCGGGCGATCACCCGGGGCTGGCTGTTCCTCGTACTGCCCGCCTGCGTCCTGAGCTACCTGGGCCAGGGCGCGCTGATCCTCGACGACCCGGCCAACATCAGCAGCCCGTTCTTCCTGCTCGTGCCCGACTGGGGGCGCTGGCCGATGGTGATCCTGGCGACGGCGGCGACCGTGATCGCCTCCCAGGCGGTGATCACCGGCGCGTACTCGGTCGCCTCCCAGGCGGCCCAGCTCGGCTATCTGCCGAGGCTGCGCATCGCGCACACCTCCGAGTCCACCATCGGTCAGATCTACGTGCCCTGGATCAACTGGCTCCTGATGGTCTCGGTGCTCACCCTGGTCTTCGCGTTCCGCAGCTCCGCGGCGCTGGCGTACGCGTTCGGCATGGCCGTCACCGGCACGATCACCATCACCACCCTCCTCTTCTTCTACGTCGCCCGCGCCAAGTGGGGTACGCCCCGGTGGCTCCTCGTCGTCGGCGGGGGCCTGCTCCTCCTGGTGGACCTGCTGTTCGTGGCGGCCAACCTGACCAAGCTCGTCCACGGCGCGTGGCTGCCGCTGCTGATCGGACTCACCGCGTTCACGGTCATGACGACCTGGCAGCGCGGCCGCGCCATCGTCACCGCGGAACGAGCGCGCCAGGAGGGCCCGTTGCCCGAGTTCATCGACCACCTCCGCGAGGGGCAGGAGCCGACGCTCCGGGCGCCCGGTACGGCCGTCTTCCTGAACCGGGGCAAGGAGACCGCACCGCTGGCCATGCGGGCCAACGCCAAGCACAACCACGTACGGCACGACCACGTCGTGATCCTGTCCATCGGCACCGAGCCCGTGCCCCGCGTCCCGCCCGAGCAGCGGGTCGTCGTCGACGACCTCGGGTACGGCGACGACGGGATCATCCATGTCACCGCCCGGTTCGGCTACATGGAGACACCGGACGTGCCCGGCACACTGGCCCTCCTCGACCCGGCCGACACCGAAGGACCGCTCCAACTCGACCAGGCGTCCTACTTCCTGTCGAAGATCGAGCTGCGCCGCGGGAAGGCCCCGACGATGGCGCCCTGGCGCAAGCGGCTGTTCATCGCCACCTCCTACATCACGGCGGACGCCGCCGAGTACTTCAGCCTGCCCCGCGACCGTACGGTCATCATGGGCTCGCACATCGAGGTGTAGGCGCACCGGAGCCGGCAGTTCTGCCGCACGTTGTCTCTCTTGTCATTTGCGCCAGAAGAGGTGGTGCGTCACGCCGCTCGGGCTGGGCACGACCTCCATGTGGAACCGGTCCAGCAGTTGTTCGGGCGAGTCCCAGAGGCGCAGCCCGGAGCCCAGCTTCACTGGTGAGACGGCCACATGCATGGTGTCGACGAGGTCCGCGTCGAGGAACTCCCTGATGGTGGTCACGCCGCCGCCGAGCCGGACGTCCTTGCCCTGCGCGGCCTCCCGTGCCTGCGCGAGAACGGTGGCGGGGTCGCCGTCCACGAAATGGAACGTGGTGTCGGAGAGCGTGAACGACGGACGCTTGTGGTGGGTCAGGACGAACACCGGCGTGTGGAAGGGCGGCTCGTCACCCCACCAGCCGCGCCACTCGTGGTCGTGCCACGGACCGCGCTGGGGTCCGAACTTGTTGCGGCCCATGATCTCGGCGCCGATGTTGTGGCTGAAGTCCCGGGTGAAGTAGTCGTCGAGGCCCCGGCTGCCCCCTGGCTCGGTACGGTTGGGCCAGCTCGCCGTGGCGCCGGCCCAGGCGAAGAGCCTCCCCGGATCGATATTGAGGCCGAAAGGCCGCTCCAGGCTCTGGTCCTCGCCGGCGGCAACGCCGTCCCTCGAGACGCAGAAGTTCTGCACTCGCAGCAGCTGATCCATGTGCTCCCTCATCAGGTCCTGTCGCCTCCTGGCGATGCGTCCTACATCAGGATGTCGAACGGGACGTGGCTGGATCGACAGCGGCGCCGAAGGTTCTTCCAGAGCGTGGCCTCAACTCTCGAAGCGGTAGCCCATGCCCGGCTCGGTGATGAGGTAGCGGGGGTGCGCGGGGTCCGTTTCCAGTTTGCGGCGGAGTTGGGCCATGTAGACGCGCAGGTAGTTGGTCTTGTTGCTCTGCGCGTCTCCCCAGACCTCCTGGAGCAGGTGCTTCTGGCTGATCAGCCGTCCCGGGTTGGTGACCAGTATTTCGAGCAGGTGCCATTCGGTCGGGGTGAGCCGGATGTCGTGGCCGCCGCGGCTGGCCTTCTTGGCGCGCAGGTCGACGGTGAAGTCGCCGGTCTCGACGAGCGTCGTCTCGGGGGTGAGCGGTACGTCCTCGGTGCGACGGACGGCGGCCCGTAGCCGGGCGAGGAGTTCGTCCATGCTGAACGGCTTGGTGATGTAGTCGTCGGCGCCCGCGTCCAGGGCGGCCACCTTCTCGTCGGACGCCCTACGGGCGGACAGGACCAGGATCGGTACGCGGGTCCAGCCACGCAGCGCCCTGATGACATCCACACCCTCCATGTCCGGCAGCCCGAGGTCGAGCAGGACCACGTCGGGTTGACGGGCGGCGGCCAGTCGGAGCGCGGTGGTGCCGTCTGGCGCCGGGTCCACCCCGTACCGGCGTGCCCGCAGGTTGATCACGAGGGCCCGGACGAGCTGAGGGTCGTCCTCCACCACCAGTACCCGGGTCATCGGGGTACGCCTTTCCTGCGTGTACGGAGGGCCGGGTCATACGGAACCGGCCTTGTGGCGGCGGGAGTCGGCGGACCGGATTGCCTCCCGGTCCGCCGACTCCCGCTCGGTGCGCGTAAGGCCATCAGCCCTTCGCCACGAGTTCCTTGAGCGCGATGTTGAGTTCGAGGACGTTGACCCGCGGTTCGCCGATGAAGCCGAGGGTGCGGCCGTCGGTGTGGTCGTCGACCAGCTTCTGCACCTGGGCGACGGTCAGGCCGTTCTCCTCGGCGATCCGGTGGACCTGGATGTCGGCGTACTGCGGGGAGATGTCCGGGTCCAGGCCCGAGCCGGAGGACGTGACCGCGTCGGCGGGTACGTCGGAGGGCTTGACCGTGTAGCCGGGGACGGAGTTGTCCTTGATGACCTTCGCCTTCGCCTCCTTCACCCACTTGATGAGGTCGGCGTTGTCACCGGAGCGATTGGTGGCACCGGAGAGGATCAGCTTGTACTGGGTGTTGACCGAGTTCACACCCAGGCCGTTGGCGGGGCGCGGCTGGAAGTAGTCCAGGCTGTAGCCCTGTTGACCGATCAGCGACGAGCCGACGACCTTGCCGTCCGTCTTGACCTCCGAGCCGTTGGCCTTGTCGTTGAAGAGCGCCTGGGCAACACCTGTGACGGCCAGCGGGTAGATCACGCCTGTGAGCACGGTCAACACGAGCAAGGCACGGAGTCCCGCCCACAGCAACCGGCCGGTGTTCGATACCGAGTTGTTCATAGCCGATCAGCACGCTTTCGAAAAGTTACAGCCCGGGGATGAGGGAGATGATCAGGTCGATGATCTTGATGCCGACGAACGGGGCGATGAGCCCGCCGAGGCCGTAGATCCCGAGGTTCCGCCGCAGCATCCTGTCCGCGCTCACCGGCCGGTACTGCACGCCCTTCAGAGACAGCGGCACGAGCGCGATGATGATCAGCGCGTTGAAAATGACCGCCGACAGGATCGCGGAGTCGGGCGAGGACAGGTCCATGACGTTGAGCTTGTCGAGGCCCGGGTAGACGGCCGCGAACAGCGCCGGGATGATCGCGAAGTACTTCGCGACGTCGTTGGCGATGGAGAACGTCGTCAACGCGCCCCGGGTGATGAGCAGTTGCTTCCCGATCTCGACGATCTCGATCAGCTTCGTCGGGTTCGAGTCGAGGTCGACCATGTTGCCGGCCTCCTTCGCGGCCGACGTACCCGTGTTCATCGCCACGCCGACGTCCGCCTGGGCCAGCGCCGGCGCGTCGTTCGTGCCGTCACCGGTCATCGCGACCAGCTTGCCGCCCGCCTGCTCCCGCTTGATGAGCGCCATCTTGTCCTCGGGAGTCGCCTCCGCGAGGAAGTCGTCGACGCCCGCCTCCTCGGCGATCGCCTTGGCGGTCAGCGGGTTGTCACCCGTGATCATGACGGTCTTGATACCCATGCGGCGCAGCTCGTCGAACCGCTCCCGCATGCCCTCCTTGACGACGTCCTTGAGGTGGATGACGCCCAACACCCGTGCCCCGTCGGTGTCTTCGACGGCCACGAGCAGCGGGGTGCCGCCCGCCTCGGAGATGCGGTCGGTGAACGCGCCGGCGTCCCCGGACACCTCGCCACCCTGCTCGCGCACCCAGGCGACGACCGAACCGGCAGCACCCTTGCGGATCTTCCTGCCATCGACGTCCACACCCGACATCCGGGTCTGGGCGGTGAAGGCGATCCACTCGGCACCGGACAGCTCGCCCTGCTGGCGCTCGCGCAGCCCGTACTTCTCCTTCGCCAGGACGACGATGGACCGCCCCTCGGGCGTCTCGTCGGCCAGCGACGACAGCTGGGCCGCGTCGGCCACCTCGGCCTCGGTGGTACCACTGACCGGCACGAACTCCGACGCCTGGCGGTTGCCGAGCGTGATGGTGCCGGTCTTGTCGAGCAGCAGCGTGGAGACATCACCCGCGGCCTCGACCGCACGCCCGGACATGGCGAGCACGTTGCGCTGCACCAGCCGGTCCATGCCCGCGATACCGATCGCGGAGAGCAGCGCACCGATCGTGGTCGGGATCAGACACACGAGCAGAGCAACCAGCACGACCATCGAGAGATGGGAGCCCGCATAGTCCGCGAACGGCGGCAGAGTCGCCACCGCGAGCAGGAAGACGATCGTCAGCGAGGCGAGCAGGATGTTCAGCGCGATCTCGTTGGGTGTCTTCTGCCGGGCCGCGCCCTCGACCAGGGCGATCATCCGGTCGATGAAGGTCTCACCGGGCTTCGTCGTGATCTTGATGACGATCCGGTCGGACAACACCTTCGTACCACCGGTGACGGCGCTGCGATCGCCGCCCGACTCACGGATGACGGGCGCCGACTCGCCGGTGATGGCCGACTCGTCGACGGACGCCACGCCCTCGACGACGTCACCGTCGCCGGGAATGATGTCGCCCGCCTCGCACACCACCAGATCACCGATGCGCAGCTCGGTACCGGGCACCTGCTCCTCGCGGTCGCCCACGAGCCGCCGGGCCACGGTGTCGGTCTTGGCCTTCCTCAGCGTGTCGGCCTGCGCCTTGCCACGGCCCTCGGCGACCGCCTCCGCCAGGTTGGCGAAGATGACGGTCAGCCAGAGCCAGGCGCTGATCGCCCAGCCGAACCAGTCCCCCGGGTCCTTGAAGGAGAACACGGTGGTCAGCAGCGAGCCGATCCACACGACGAACATCACGGGCGACTTGACCATCACCCGCGGATCGAGCTTGCGGCAGGCGTCCGGCAGCGACTTCAGCAGCTGCTTGGGATCGAACAGGCCCGCGCCGACACGTCCTTCGGCGGCCTTGTGCCCGGTCGGCACATCACTGTGAGGTGCCCGGGTCGGGGTGGCAGTGGACATCGAGTCCTCTTGCTTCTCTGTGCGGGTCTTCTCTGTACGGGTGGTCATGACGCCAGCCCCTCGGCCAGCGGTCCCAGGGCGAGCGCCGGGAAGTAGGTCAGACCGGTGATGATGAGGATCGCGCCCACCAGAAGCCCCGTGAACAGCGGCTTCTCGGTACGCAGCGTGCCCGCGGTCTCCGGCACCGGCTTCTGCTCGGCGAGCGAACCGGCGAGGGCCAGCACGAACACCATCGGCAGGAAGCGGCCGAGCAGCATCGCGATGCCCAGGGTGGTGTTGAACCACTGGGTGTCGGCGTTCAGCCCGGCGAAGGCCGAGCCGTTGTTGTTCGACGCGGACGTGTAGGCGTACAGGATCTCGGAGAAGCCGTGCGCCCCGCTGTTGGTCATCGAGTTGCCCGGGGTCGGCAGGGCCATCGCCACGGCGGTAAAGACCAGCACCAGTGCCGGGGTGATGAGGATGTAGCAGGCCGCGAACTTGATCTCGCGGGTGCCGATCTTCTTGCCGAGGTACTCGGGCGTACGGCCGACCATGAGCCCCGCGATGAACACCGCGATGATCGCCATGATCAGCATGCCGTAGAGGCCGGAGCCGGTACCACCGGGCGCGATCTCGCCGAGCTGCATGCCCAGGATCGTGATGCCGCCGCCGAGCCCGGTGAACGAGGAGTGGAAGGAGTCCACCGCACCCGTCGAGGTCAGCGTGGTCGACACCGCGAAGATCGACGAGGCGCCCACGCCGAAGCGCTGCTCCTTGCCCTCCAGGGCACCACCCGCGATCTGGAACGCCGGGCCGTGATGGGCGAACTCGGTCCACATCATCAGGGCGATGAAACCGACCCAGATGGTCGCCATGGTGGCGAGGATCGCGTACCCCTGCTTGAGACTGCCGACCATGCGGCCGAATGTGCGGGTCAGCGCGAACGGGATGACCAGCAGCAGGAAGATCTCGAAGAGGTTGGTGAAGGGTGTCGGGTTCTCGAACGGGTGGGCGGAGTTGGCGTTGAAGTACCCTCCGCCGTTGGTGCCGATCTCCTTGATGGCCTCCTGCGAGGCGACCGCACCACCGTTCCACTGCTGGCTGCCGCCCATGAACTGGCCGACCTCATGAATCCCGGCGAAGTTCTGGATCGCACCGCACGCCACGAGCACGATCGCCGCGACGACGGACATCGGCACCAGGATGCGTACGACACCACGGACCATGTCGGCCCAGAAGTTGCCGAGTTCACCGGTGCGGGAGCGCGCGAACCCGCGCACGAGGGCAACCGCCACGGCGATACCGACGGCCGCGGAGACGAAGTTCTGCACGGCGAGACCACCGGTCTGTACGACGTGGCCCATGGCCTGCTCGCCGTAGTACGACTGCCAGTTGGTGTTGGAGACGAACGAAGCGGCGGTGTTGAACGCCTGGTCCGGGTCGATGGAGCTGAAGCCGAGCGAGCCGGGCAGCACGCCCTGGAGCCGCTGGAGCAGGTACAGGAACAGGACACCGACCGCGGAGAAGGCGAGGACGCCGCGCAGGTACGCGGGCCAGCGCATCTCCGTGTTCGGGTTGGCGCCGATGCCCTTGTAGATCCACTTCTCCACACGCCAGTGCTTGTCGGAGGAGTAGACCTTGGCCATGTAGTCGCCGAGCGGGACGTAGGCGAGCCCCAGTGCCACTATCAGAGCGAGCAGCTGGAGAACACCGGCAAGTACGGGACCCATCTGTCTCTCAGAACCTCTCCGGGAAGATCAGGGCGAGGACGAGATAGCCCAGCAGGGCGACGGCCACGACGAGGCCGACGATGTTCTCGGCGGTCACAGCTTCGTCACCCCCTTGGCGGCGAGAGCCACCAGCGCGAACACCGCGATCGTGGTGACGACGAAGGCCAGATCGGCCATCGCGAACTCCTAGCTGAGATTCGGAAACGAATCGGACAACTAGAGGGAAGCGCCTCCGTGGCCGGATTCGGCCCCCGTTGACACCTCCCTGACGGCAGCGCGCACACCTTTGACGGAACTCATACGGCCGACGGCGGCCCCGAGAGCCAGGAACTCTGGTTCCACACCGACTCCCCGCTGGGGAGAACCAGGGGAGAAACGACTGGCAGCGTCGAAGTCAGCCGTCGTGTTCCGCACCCACGAGGACGAAGGCCATCGTGACCGGTCGGCCGCTGCGGTTGCGCCAGCCGTGGCGAGTGCCGTTCTGGATCACGATGTCCCCTGCCGAGAGGCGGGTGCACCGGCCGTCGTCGAGTTCGAGGACGATCTCGCCCTGCAGCACGATGCCGTAGTCCACGGTCGGTGTCGCGTGCATGCCGTCGGGCTCGATGAGATCCGCGATGCCGGGCGAGTCGGCGCGCTGCTCGCGGTCGAAGGCGACGGGGTCGAACGCCGGGTCGGCCATCGCGGTGTCCGGCGGGAAGGTCAGGACGATGAACCGCGTGCCGCCGGGCGCCGGCAGCAGGCTGCTGACCTTCGGTGTGGGGTCCTCTCCGGTCCGGCTGAGCTGCTCGCCGGGTTCGGTGGCCCACGGCAGGCGGGACACCCAGCCCGGCAGACTGGTGAACTCCCGGCTGCGCGGGACGGGGCCATCGCTGACGACGACCGACCTGCCGTTCTCGTCGTGGCCGGTGACGACTCTGCGCATGCGTCTCTCCTTCGGTCGGGTCAGTCGGGTCAGTCGGGATACGCCAAGTCCTCCCGGACCCGTCGAATCGGTTGGGTCAGTCGCTCACGCCGCTGTCAGACCCGCTCGGGTCCCCGAGCGCGTTCGCCCAGGCGTCAACGACGTCCGCCACCGTCGGAGCGGGCGCCCGGAGCAGGGCCGATGCCGCCGTGCGGACGAACAGCCGGTGTCGGTCGTCCGTGAGGTACTCCACCGGGGACTTGCCGTCCACGCGCGCGAGCAGCAGCGCCGGCAGCAGTGACGCGGCCCGCGCTTCGAGTGTCGGCCGGGGCTCCCAGTCGACACACCGGACGTACTCCTCGGTCAACGCCCGGGCGGACCGCAGGAGTTCGGCGCGTCGCCCGGGCACCACCAGGCTTTTGAGGAGCAGATGGTTGACGCAGAAGGCGAGGTCGAAGGCCGGGTCGCCGTACCAGGCGCACTCGGCGTCCAGCAGCACGGGCCCGGACGGTCCGACGAGGATGTTCTTGGGACTGACGTCACCGTGCACGAGGGCCAGGTGTGTGGTGGCCGTGCGGTGGGCGAGGCGCTGGAGGATGCCGCTCAGTCCGGGGTGTGCGGCAGCGGTGGCCAGCAGGTACGGCTCGATGCGCAGCGCGTGGAAGTTGTCGTCGGTGGCGAACTCCGTGGCGAGGGCGGTGTCGCCGGCACTCGCCGCGTGCAGGGCGCCGAGCAGTTCCCCGACGGCCGCCGCGGTCTCCACCCGCACCTCGCCGTCCAGCAACCGCGCCTTCCACATGGGGTAGTGCTCGGGCGGCAGGAACGCCATCGCGAAGATGCCGGCTTCGGGGTCGTGGGCCAGCAGTTCGGGCACGCTGTCCGGGCGGTGCCGGGACGCGAACCGCATCCACGCCCATTCGTAGGCGTTGCGCGACACCGGTGCCTGCCAGTCGGCGGCGACCTTCAGCTTGGCCAGGGCGCGTTTGACGCAAAGGGAGCGTCCCGGCAGGTCCACTCGCCACAGGTCGGACGAGACACCGCCGGTCAGCGGTGTCCAGCGGGCGGCTTCGCCGGGTGCGGCGAGCTTTTGGGTGGCCAGGAAGTCGGTCAGCGCGGGTTCCGGGCCCGCCTGCGCCGGTGGCCGGCTCATCGCCGGTCCCCCGGGCCGGCGGGCAGACCACGGGGAGCGTTGCAGGCGTGGACCGGTGTCTCGCCCGCCAGGATCCGTACGACCTCCTCGGCGGCGCGGCGGCGCAGTTCCGTGACCGACGCGTCGGAGGAGAAGGCGATGTGCGGGGTGAGGAGAGCGCCCGGCTGGTCCAACAGTGCGGCGGGGACGTGCGGTTCGGTCTCCAGTACGTCGAAGGCGGCTCCGTCCAGGTGCCCGCTGTCCAGAGCCTTGATCACCGCGTCGGTGTCCACGAGGCCGCCCCGGCTGACGTTGACCAGCAGGCCGCCCGGTGGCATCAGCGCCAGCTGCTCGGCGCCGATGATGTGGTGCGTGCCGGGTGTGAGGGGCACGTGGAGGATCACCACGTCGCTGCGGCGCAGCAGCTCCTCCAGGCCCACCATCTCCACTCCCGGTGCGTCCTTCGGCGGGTGCGGGTCGTGGGCCAGGATCCGGCAGCCGAACGCGCCGAGCTTGCGCACGGTGGCGCGTCCGATGCGGCCGTGACCGACGACGCCGCAGGTCAGCGTCGACAGGCGGCGCAGTCGGGCGCCGGCGGGGTTCCAACGGCCCGCGCGGACCTCCCGGTCGGAGACAACCAGGCCCCTCGTCCAGGCCAGGACCATACCGACGGCGTGGTCGGAGACCTCCTCGACGCAGTAGTCCGGCACGTTGGTGACCCACACCCCGCGCTCGGTGGCGGTGTCCACGGCGATGTTGTCGAGGCCGACGCCGAGCCTGGCCACGATCCGCAGATCCGGTGAGGTGCCGATCGCGGTGGCGGAGACGGGGGCCCAGCAGGTCAGGATCCCGGCGGGCCGGTGCTCGGCCACGAGTTCCTCGATCGTCTCGGCGGAGGCGGGGTCGGCGGGGCCGGTCACCAGGGTGTGGCCCGCCTCCTCGATGACCGATCGTTCGACGGAGTCGTCGGGCCAGGCGTGGTCGGTGAGCAGCACGGTGCCGGGGCGGCTCGGTGGTTTCATGGCAGGTCGTCCTCGCAGAGTCGTGCGGCCGCAGCGGACCGGCGGGCGTCGCGCCCCGTCGCGTCCGGTGAGCGGGTCTGATCGCCACCCGGAAGGGCGGCCGTCGGCATGTCCGGTGGACCGTCGGCCGCCCGAGGTGGTTGGAAGGGGTCGCTGGGCTCGGGTCCGGTGTCGTCGGCGCTCGCCGACTTGTGGTCGGTGCGGGCGCCGCAGTACGCCCCTTGGAACGGGTCACGGGTTGCCGGGGCACGTCGAATCACTTTGTCACAGCCACGTGATGCTAACGATAGCACTGAGGGTCTTCAGCACGTCAAGAGTGCGGCGCGCACCTGACCGCCGGCCCGCCCGCGGCAGAGCCCGTTCGGAGCCGAGGGAACCCGGTCATCACGGGAAAACGAGGAACCCGGAAGAAATCCGGCGTTCACGTCTTGACGCGCCGGAGACTTCCCCTTCATGGTTTCTGCCAGCGCCGACCGTGTGACCGACAAGTGTCCGCACGGGGTCCGGCTGTCGAAGACGCCATAGCCACGGACGTCCCCGACGGGCGATATACGGCTGAATTCCGCATGCGGTGTCCGACCGCGCGGCAGCACATCGCCCCCCATTCCCTGAGTCGACGGCGGCATCGCCGTCGCCGTTTCGAGTCCGTGTTCAGCTCACCGCTTCTCGTCATCGCCCGTGCGTCCCCGTACGGACGATGGATCCGCCGCGGCCCGCCGTGGCCCATTCCTCTCAGGAGCCGCTATGACTCACGCAGCGCAAGTCGACACCAGTGCGGTGCCCGCAAGTGACATGCAGGAAAGCAGCCGTTCCCCCATTTCCCGTCCCATGATCGGGGTGGGATTCCTGCTGGTGGTCCTCTCCTACATGGTCAACGCGATGGACCGCCAGGTCTTTCCCCCGCTGCTGCCCAACATCCGTGCGGAGTACGGGTTCTCCCTGGAGCAGGGCGGACTGCTGGCGACGAACTTCACCCTCGGCATGGCCCTGGCCGGCCTGCCGGCGGGCTATCTCCTGGACCGCTTCCGCCGCAAGACCGTGCTGCTGGTCAGCATCGTGATCTACTCCCTGGGCACGATGGCCACGCCGCTGGCGACCGGTTTCGCCGACATGACGCTGTACCGGGTCGTCTCGGGCTTCGGCGAGGGCATGCAGTCCGCCGCCATCTTCGCGGCGCTCGGCGCCTTCTTCGCCCACCGGCGGGGCCTGGCCTTCGGCATCATCGGCATGGGCTATTCCATCGGCGTGTTCATCGCCCCGCTCATCGGCGTCCGGCTGATGAGCGCGCACGGCACCTGGCACTCGCCCTTCTACCTGTTCGGCGCGGCCGGGCTGCTGATCGCCGCCGCCTGCCTGTTCCTGGTGAAAACCGGCCTGACCGAGCACTCCGTCGAGAAGGTCGTCTCGACCAGGACCTACGAGTACATGCCGGCCTCGGCGTACAACCGCAACACCGTCGCACTGGCCGTCCACTCGGTCATCAGCGGCGTGGCCATCTACGGGTTCCTCGGCCTCTACCCGACGTACCTCATCACCTCGCTGCACTACACCTCCGAGCAGGCCGCACTGGCCATGAGCCTCCTGGGCTTCGGCGGCATGTCCGCCGTTCTCGGCGGCTGGCTCGGCGACCGTGTGAACCAGCGCAACCTGCTGATCGGGAGCATGCTGGCCATCTCCGCCATCAGCGTGTGCATCTACGAGACGCAGGCCGGAGTCGGCCTGCAGTGCGTGTTCGCGTTCCTCATGGGCGCCTTCGGCCGGTTCCGGGTGGCGCATGACGTCGTACGTGGACGAGGACGCCCGGTTCCTGGCGCTGGCTGTCCGGACGGTCTGACCCGGGCCGTCAACGG